>RKSC01000059.1 GCA_007571085.1 Synechococcus sp. PNGco_S_binSS4 | reverse complement strand
GAGTTGGTGAAGGCTCTAGCAAGCCAGGAGGATGTGGAGCGGGTTGAGGTGATCACCCGCCTCATTGAGGACCGCCGTGTTTCCAACGACTACAGCCGTGGGGAAGAAACCATTGTCCCGGGTTGTCAGATTGTGCGCCTTCCCTTTGGACCCAGGCGCTACCTGCGCAAAGAACTGCTCTGGCCCCATTTAGATGAGCTGGCCGATGAGCTCACCCAGCACATTTGCCGTCGTGGGCAGCGTCCTCACTGGATTCATGCCCACTATGCCGATGCGGGCTATGTGGGTGCTTTGGTGAGCCGCCGTCTGGAGATTCCCCTTCTCTTTACAGGTCATTCCCTGGGGCGAGAGAAGTTGCGTCGCCTTCTGGGCACTGGCCAGACCCGGGCCCAGATTGAGAAAACCTATGCCATGAGCCTGCGCATTGATGCGGAGGAGTTGGCCCTTGCCCAGAGCCGTCTGGTGGTGACCAGTACCCGTCAGGAGGCCACGGATCAATATGCCCGCTATGGGCACTTCCATCCTGAATTGGCCTCGGTGATTGCCCCAGGTGTGGATCTGGAGCGCTTTCGTCCAGCGGGGGATGGTGATCCACCCCCCACGGAATTGGAGGCCCTCCTGGGTCAATTTCTGCGCCAGCCCCAGCGTCCACCTGTGTTGGCCCTCTCCCGGGCAGATCGTCGCAAGAACATTCCCGCCTTGGTGGCTGCCTTTGGTAGCTCGGAGCGGTTAAGGCGTCAGGGTAATCTCATCCTGCTTATGGGTGTCCGCCAGGATATCCGCAAGGCTGAACGGGAACAGCGGGAGGTGTTCCAGCAGGTTTTGGAGCTGGTGGATCACCACAACCTCTATGGCCAAGTGGCCTACCCCAAGCAGCTAAGCGGTGATCAGGTGCCTTTGCTTTACCGCTGGGCCGCTCAGCGGGGGGGTGTTTTTGTGAATCCCGCCCTCACTGAACCCTTTGGCCTTACCCTGCTGGAGGCTGCTGCCAGTGGGCTGCCGGTGGTGGCCACTGACGATGGAGGGCCCCGAGACATCTTGAGCCGTTGTCAAAATGGGCTCCTGGCGGATGTGACCAACATTGACCAGCTGCGCACAGCCATTGAGCGGCTCCTGGGCCAACGTCACCGCTGGCGCACCTTTGCCCAAAACGGCCTTGAAGCTGTGCAGCGCCACTACAGCTGGACTGCCCATGCCCGCCGCTATCTGAGCCTGGGCTCTGACATCCTCAAGGACTTCAGCCTGCCCCGTCCCATGCTGCCCATGGCCCCATCCCCTGGGGTGGCCCCTCGTCTGGGTCGCCGCCTTCTTTACTGTGACCTGGACAGTGCCCTGGCCCAAGCGCAGACCGCCAGCCTACAGGCCCTCAAGGAACGGCTCCAGAACCCTGGCTCCCACACCAGCTTTGGCATTCTCACAGGGGTGGGGCCCCAGGAGGCAAAAGAGCAGTTGGCCGCCATGGAACTGCCCCCTGCTGATGTGTGGATCTGCCGCAATGGCACGGATATTTTCTATGGCCCGGAGCAGGACCAGGATCTGCTCTGGCGTGACCACATCAGGGAGGGCTGGAATCGTGGTGCCCTGGAAAATGCCATGGCCGAGTTTCAAGACTGCCTCACCACCCAACCACCCTCCCAGCAGAGTGAATACAAATTGAGCTACTGGCTCAATAAGGAAGATCTGAGTTTGGTGGCCGCCATTCGCCAGGCCATCTGTGAGCAACGTTTGCAGGCCCAGGTTGTACTGGTGAACCATGTGTTTTTAGACCTACTGCCCTTTTCAGCGGGTCGTCCGGATGCCATTCGCCATGTGGCCCTGTTGCAGGGCATCCCTCTGGAACGTGTTCTGGTGGCTGCTGGTCAGCACGGGGATGGGGAGGTGCTGCGGGGCTTGCCCCTGGGTGTGGTGCTGGCTAACCATGACTCCTCCTTAGATGAACTGCGCCACCAGCGCAGTGTGTTTTTTGCCCGCCGTGACCAGGCCTGGGGAATTTTGGAGGGAATAGACCATTACCGCTTCCTCTCCCGCTGATTCCCATGCCCCTTAACCCGTCAGCAACAGCAAGCCAAGGGCAACGGAGGCCATGGTGACCAGCCAGAAGCCCACCACCACGGTCAACTCACTGTGGCCACCCAGCTCAAAGTGGTGGTGCAGGGGGGCCATGCGCAGCAGCCGCTGAGGTGCTCCCCACCAGCGCCGGCTCAACTTAAACCAGCCCACCTGGAGCACCACGGATAAGGACTCCACCATGGGAACGGCGCCCATGATTAGGAGGAGCCAAAGGCTATCACTGAGCAGGGCCAGACCCGCCAAAATGCCGCCTAGGGCCAGTGATCCCGTATCCCCCATAAAGGCTTTGGCAGGGTGGCGGTTGTGCACCAGGAATCCCAGATAGGCCCCTGCCATGGCCGCTGCAAATCCTGCCAAGGCAGGATCACCGCCGTTGCCCCTGGCCATGAGCTGGATGGCCATGCCCAGAAGGATGATGGCGCCGCAACCTGCTGCCAGTCCATCCAAGCCATCGGTGAGATTTGTGGCATTGCTTTCTGCCAAGAAGGTCCATAGGCCCAGGGGCCAGATCAGGGGACCCAGCTCCACCACCAGGCCAAAGGGGAATGACACCTGAGTGGGCAACCAACCCTGCCAGCTGGCCTTGGCCAAGAAGACAATCCCCACCAGAACTTGGAGTAGCAGCTTGGTGGATGGCCTCAAACCTTGATTCTTCTGCCGCCTTAGGCTCTGCCAGTCATCCAAACCGCCGATGACCATGAAGGCTAAGCCAGTGGCGGCCATTAGGAGCAGCCGACCATCACCCGCATCAACCCATCCCCCCAGCACAACACCACAGGGCACCAGCAGCAGGCCAGCCATGGTGGGGGTACCACCTTTCCCCTGGTGGCCCTGGGGCCCTTCAGCCCGAATGACCTGGCCCATATGCAGCCCTTGCAGCAGGGGAATTCCCAGGCCACAGACCACAGCACTCACCAAACCGGTGAGCAGAAGGGGTGGGCTGAGCTGGGGCTGGCTGGTGTGGTGATCCACCAGTAGGGCTGTCACCACCATTAGGCCCATCAGAAGTGCTGCCCAAAGGGCACCGGAGCCAGGCAAATGGTGGGGTGGGGAGGCTTCTGGGCTAGATCCTGCACCCATGCCGTGGCGAAAAACTGGCGCCAGCCTAGGCCCCAGATGCACACCAGCCTAGGTTCACTCTTCCCAGTTCTCGTCCTGTTCGTCGTCTTTGCTGTAGTCTTCCTTCTCTCCCATGAGGATGGAGAGCTCCTCCTCTTCCATGGTGCTCAGGTCTTGGCCTTGATACTTTTCCTCCTGCAAGAGCCGACCAGTGCTTTGCAGCCAGCTGAGCAGATCTGGTTCCTCCCGTAAAGGCAGCACCGGTGCCGGGGCATCCCGATGGTAGTAGCTGAGGGAAGGGTTGGGATTGATGAGGGGATTATCAGGGAGGCTGCTCATCCAGGAGGTGCAAATTAGACCCCTATCCTAGCTGCCATGGCCACCGGTTCGGCCATGGATCTAAACCATAGGAGCGTCGAAGTGTCCCATGACATCTGATGGATTGTTCAAGCTGCGCCTCACCATGGCCACATGGGGCCTGGCCTGGTTCCTTTCCCTACTGGTGCATCAATGGGGGTCCATGACCCCCATGGCTCCCCCTTGGCCGGTACTGCTGACCATAGTATGGGGGCCTGGTGTTGTGGCTACCCTGGTCATTCTGGGTCAGTGGGCCGCAGCACGTCAGAATCAATCATCCAGGATGAAGTAAATCCATGGCAAAGGCCCGTCGTGTGGTGTTGGCCTACTCCGGGGGGGTGGACACTAGTGTTTGCATTCCCTACCTGCGCCAGGAGTGGGGTGTGGATGATGTCATTGCTTTTACAGCAGATTTGGGCCAGGGTGACGAGCTGGAGCCCATCCGCCAGAAGGCTCTCCATGCTGGGGCTAGCCAGTCCTTTGTGGAAAACCTGGTGGAGCCCCTGGTGCAAGAGTTTGCCTTGCCAGCAATTCGCGCCAATGGCCTTTATCAAGGGCGCTATCCCCTATCGGCTGCCCTGGCACGCCCATTGATTGCCCACCATCTGGTAGAGCTGGCCCGAAGGGTAGGGGCCGATGGGGTGGCCCATGGCTGTACCGGTAAGGGCAATGACCAGGTGCGCTTTGATTTAGCCATCGCTGCCCTTGCACCGGACCTGACTATCCTTACCCCGGCACGGGAATGGTCCATGAGCCGGGAGGAAAGTATTGCCTATGGGGAACGCCATGGCATCCAGGCACCAGTTAGTAAGTCTTCTCCCTATTCCATTGACCTGAATCTGCTGGGCCGCAGCATTGAAGCGGGTGTGCTGGAGGATCCATGGCAGGAGCCCCCTGCTGATGTGTACACCCTCACCTGCAGCCCAGAGACCGCACCGGATGAAGCGGCTGTTGTGGACATTGAGTTTTCCCAGGGGAATCCCGTGACCATGAATGGTCAGTCCCTCGATCCGGTGACCATGGTTCGACAGGCCAATGCCATTGCCGGTGACCATGGCTATGGGCGCATTGACATGATTGAGGATCGGGTGGTGGGCATCAAATCACGGGGAATCTATGAGACCCCGGGAATGCTGCTGCTCATCAGGGCCCATCGAGAATTGGAATCCATCTGTCTAGCAGCAGATGTGTTGGCCAGCAAGCGTCAGCTGGAGCAGCGCTGGGCAGAGGTTGTTTATCAAGGGCTTTGGTTTGGTCCCCTCAAACAGGCCCTAGATGGCTTCTTTGCTGTGACCCAGAAGGATGTGAATGGCCGGGTGAGGCTCAAGTTATACAAGGGCAGCTGCACGGTGATTGGTAGGGAGGCCAGGGGTGGCCTCTACGATTTGGATCTGGCCACCTACGGAAAGGAGGACAGTTTTGATCATGGTGCTGCAGCTGGCTTTATCTACATCTGGGGGCTGGCTACCCGCCTTTGGGCAAGCCGTCAAAACTGAGCACTGGGCCCGGGGCTGGGCCTGGCAGCTGGGTGCTAACGGCCTGGCTCATCCCCACCATTATTACTGGTGTCATTGGTCTCAAGCTGTTGGGCCACATCAGCGGGGGCAGCCACCTTGTCCCGTTCATTACGGGAGCCACGGGGCACGGGAGCAAAGTTGAGCTTGATGGTGAGGTAGCGGATCACATCATCCCCCAGCCCCATGGCCCGCTCTAGCACTTCCACCTGTTGGCCATCGCCAGAGTGGTGCAGCTGCACATAGATTCCCTCCGTGTGCTTGCCAATGGGATAGGCCAGGCGCCGCTTGCCCCGCATCTGGGTATCAACCACCTGACCTTTGGCACCCAGGATGCAGTCCCGATACTTGTTGACGTGGCTCTCCACCCCATCCTCAGGGATATCAGGGCGAAGAATGTACATGGTCTCGTAATAGTTCAGGTCCTGTTGGGGACTAGGTGGAGCTTCGGTGGTGGTGGCGGTCATGGATGGGGTGTAGTGGCATTCACTAGGAACAGACAATCTAGGATGTTGGGGTGCTCAGAGTTGCAGACGCACGGCATCCGAGAGGCTGGGTACTTCCGGCTCCCGTCCCCGGAAGCACTCCACAGCAGCGAAGAGCACCAGCAGTAAACTTCCCAAGAACAGGGTGTTGCTGAAGGTGTCACAGGTAAAGCCACCCCCACTGCCGGGGCGGCAACCAAAGATGGCCATCCCATAGCCGGCAACCATGAGAAGGATGTCCACCAGAATGGCCTGCAGGGCATTAAAGCGGAGGAAATAGGGAACACGGGGATTACGTACCACCGCCAGAAACAACACCAAAAAGAGCAACAGGCTACCCAAACCCAGGGGTAGGAGGCCACTGATCCAGTTCACGGGCAGGGCGGGGAGAATGAGGGCCACCTGCAATGGTGGGGGCACCAGCCCCAGGCCAAAGAAGGGGCGGCTAAACATCAAGGCATGACTCCAGGGCAACAAATACATCACCAGACCCAGCCCACGGTGCCAGAAGGGAACAAGGTTCATGGCAGGTCTCCAGGAAATACCCAGGCTAAGTGGAGCAGCTGGGCCAGCTGGATCATGGTTCCAGAGCGGCAATAGCTGCTGCCAGCATCACCTCCTCATCCACATGATCCACCCCATGGTGGCCACTCCACAGGCGGAGGGCTGCTGCCCCCTGCCCCACCAACATGGCCAGCCCATCCATGGTGGGACAGCCCAGGCCACGGGCTTGCTGCAGCAGTTTTGTGGGGCGAGGGGTGTAGATGATGTCGTATACCCAGGTGTGGGGTTTGAGATGCTCCAGCTGGCTGGGGTTCAAGGGGCAGCCATTGTGGTCAGGGCCCATGCCCACGGGTGTGGTGTTCACCACCAGCCCCACTGAGCTTAAAACCGCCTCCAGCTCAGACCAGGGCACCCCCTCCAGGTGGTCCGCCAAGGATTGGGCATCTGCTAGAAACCGGTGCAGACGCTGTGGATCACGTCCAGCCACCAGAATCCGTCCACAGCCCAGGGCACTGCAACCGGCCACCACCGCACGGGCACTGCCACCGCAACCCAGCACCAGGGCAGCTTGGCCCTTCAGATCCACCCCCTGTCGCTGTAGAGGCGCCATGAAACCAGCCATGTCCGTGTTGTCTCCAGCCCAGCCATGGGGTTGACGCAGGAGGGTATTGACTGCACCGATGCGCTGGGCCAGGGGTGTCACCTGCTGAACCAGGGGCATGACCGTTTGCTTGTGGGGGATGGTGATGTTGAGCCCCACAGCTCCAACCCCATGGAGACCCTTTAGGGCAACGGGCAAGGCAGGGGCAGACACCGGCAAGGCCATGTAGCACCAATCCAGCCCCAACTGGCTGATAGCAGCGTTCTGCAGCACAGGTGAGAGGGAATGATGCACCGGATCACCCAACACCGCCAACAGCCTTGTGGATCCCCCAATGACAGTCATGGCCCAGCGCGGACTGAGATGAGCCTAAATCGTGGTTCGGGAACCACACCTCCTCAACAGGAGTGATTAGCAGGAAAGATAGGTCAGGCTTGCAGCAGTAACTTTTCGAGAGTTCCAAACCAT
>RKSC01000023.1 GCA_007571085.1 Synechococcus sp. PNGco_S_binSS4 | reverse complement strand
GCCACCAGGATCAGAATCACAGGGAGCCCTATTGTGGTAATCAGAGCCATGGCTTTAGGGAGAAATCACCTCCAGCTTAGTAGGCAGGATGATAATTCATGGCAATGCACCATGGGAAGCCATTCTCAGCAAGGGTTCTGACCTGTGGCGGCCGGGCTCTCACTGGTTGGAGCTTTCCTCAGCAGTGGAGACACGCCAAAGGGTCAGGACAACGGAGGCAGTTAAGAAACTGACGGCAGCAGTGAGAAACTGATCCAAGGTCATGGAAGGGAGCAGGAGCTGGTTCCAGTCTGGGGGCCAGGGCCAGGGCATCTGGGTGTAGGGATGACCGCACGGCTGCTCCACCACCTAGAGGCAGCCTTCTGCGGAGATGGTGTAGTGAAGTCCTGAGGAGTTGGGGCGAGCGCTAGAGCCCACCTTCATATTCACCTCTGTCACCAGCTTACCTTGTGGTGGATAGAAGGGGCCCAAGCGGCGGAGTTCCCCAGGGTCAAGAAAAAGGTCTTCCTTAAAAACCCTTAAGTTGCTCCGGTCACTGAACTTTAGATAGGAGACCACAGGGAAAAGGTCCTTCTCAAGGTCTTCCACCACCTCTTCCCCACCCGGCCCCGTTGGGGAAGGACTAGGCTTCTGGTCGCTCTGGATGTTCAGCCAGTAGACCCGGTATAGATCAGTGACGGTGAAGTCCGTGTTGAAGTTGGTGCGGCCAAACAACATCACCAGGGGATTGTTCAGCTGGATCATTTTACTAACCTGCCGGTCACCACCCACCGCATCCAGGGGTTCACAGAGATCGGTCTGGGCAGATAGGGGTGGGGCGGTCCATGGCAAAAGTAGGCTCCAGGCCAGGGCAACCAACGAACCTGTTGCGACCCGTTGAGCTGGGTGGCAAAGGGAGAGCCAGTGGACAGGTTGCCTCATGGTGATGGCACAATTCTCAAGGCCCAGTGAAACACCTGGGGAAGGGCTTGTCCAGGGAGAATCTAGCCGGTGGGGATGGGGGAACCTGCAGGGGTCCTAGGAGGTGCCCACAGCACCCACCTGGCTAATAAGGCCACTTGCCTGTAAATAAACCCTGGTAATGGTCAGCTCTGGAAAACGCCGCTCCGCATCTTTCAAGGCGCCACCGATGCTGAACCCTTGCATGAGCAAGGTGCCTGGGCTGCCCAGGTGGTCAATGTAGTCGATGTGGAAAGAGCGGCGGGGAGTACGCTTCCAGGTTTGGTGAGGATACATGGTCACCGGCACAAGGCTGGTGACCAAGATCCCATGGATGGGCAGGCAATTCACCTAATTTCTTACCTTCAGATCATAAAAATTGATCTGGATTGATCTGGGGCTTCAGATAGGGCTCTCCTCATATCGCACCAGTAGCACAGGGCAAGGGGCTTTCACACGCACGTAGTCGCTGATGGATGTGCCCAGCAGTTTGTCCAGATCCACCAGATTGCGAGCCACACTGGGGCGTCTATCCGGTGAGTTCAACACCAACAGATCACTGTTGTTGTCTTGGGCAGCAGAACAAATCTCCTTGGCTGCCTCACCACTACGCACTTCTGTTTCCACAATCACCCCCAGTCGTCGGGCACGGAGAGCTGCCCTTTCCAGAACCCGTTCCGCCAGCTGACTACCTTTGCGCTGGTTGCTCACATGGATCACCCGTAAACTCATGCCATTCACCCCACGGACCAGGTCACAGGCCAGTTGTAAGGTCCTATCACTGGCGCCAGTGCCATCCACTGCAACCAGGAGACGATTGGGATGGCGGATGTAGAGATCATCTCGCACCAGCAGCATGGGCCGCCTAGACAGCTGAAACACATACTGACTGGCGCTGTTGGCCAGGATGGACTGGAGGCGACCCATCCCCCGTGAACCCATTACGATTAAATCTGCATTAATTTCATCGGCCACAGCGAGAACTGTTTGCTTGATATCCCCCTGGCGAAGCACGGTGCTGACCATGGCAGGCTTCAGATCCATAGCGTCAATGGCTTGGGCCAGAAGCCGGGCCCCCCGTTCCATACCATTGGAGAGGGATTGCTTGCCCTGCACATCTAAGATATGGAGCAGGGTGAAGCGGGCTGCGGCAAGGCTGGGCACTTGCTGCATCATCTTGACCATGCTCTCCACATGGCCTTTGCCGGAATCGGCCACAAGAATGTTCAGAAACATTTTCCCAAGGTGTTCAAATCACTACTATCCAGCAACCAGGAGCTGTCTTGCCCCATTTGCATCCTGGCTGCAACGGTGACGTTCCCTTGAGTGCCTGATTTGGGGATGACTGAGCTGAATCCCATGGGCATCCATGAATCTCCACTCCCGCCGTCTGGCTTGGTACCGCTGGGCAAGCATCGACGGTTTTGGTGTAGCCACCCTGCGGCGCTTGGAGGCCATCTTTGGCAGCCTAGATACCGCCTGGCAGACCCCCCTGCCTGTGCTGCAACGGTGTGCTGGTCTCAACAAAGCCCAGGTGCGGTCCTTGACAGGGGCCCTAAATACACCAGGGCCTGTGCCACCACGGTGTTGGCTATCCCCCACCGATCCTGCCTTCCCTGAACCCCTACGCCAGCTGGATCGCCCCCCTCTGCAGTTGTTTTGGCAGGGGAAGGGGAGCACATGGGCTTACTTAAGGCGCAAGCAGGCTGTGGCAGTGGTGGGAAGTCGCACCGCCAGTGACCACGCCTTGATCTGGGCAGAGCGATTGGGGCGGCATCTGGCAAAAACCGGTTGGCCTGTGGTCTCTGGTCTGGCGGCTGGGGTGGATGCTGCGGTTCACCGGGGGTGCCTGGCTGGCCTTGGGCGGCCCGTGGGGGTATTGGGCACCCATCTGCAGCGGGCCTATCCCCAAGACAATCAGACCCTGCAACAACGGGTGGGGACTGCCGGTCTTTTGTTGAGTGAGCATCCCCCTGGTGGCCCTGTGGGCCGGGGCCACTTTGCCGCCCGCAACCGTCTACTGGTGAGCCTTGTGAGGGCCCTGGTTATTGTGGAGTGTCCCCGCCGCAGCGGAGCTCTCATTGCTGCCCGCCTGGGGCAGGAGGCTGGGGTGCCCCTCTGGGTTGTGCCGGCGGATGCTGGGCGCCCCTCTGCTGAAGGCAGCAACCAGCTGCTCCAGCAGGGCGCCACCGTGCTGCTCCATGGGGATGATCTCTGCTCCAGCCTGGGTTCTGGTCCGTTGCAATCCCAGGAAAAGACCAGCACCACTCAACAGGTGACATCCACCTCAGGTATGGTCAAGCAGCTACTGGATCAGCTAGGGGAGCCACGCACCCTGGAAGAACTTCAAGACCAAGTGGCTGCAGCAGATCGGGGCTTGCTATTGACCCAGTTGTTCCAGCTGCAAATAGAAGGATCAGTACGGGCCCTACCGGGTTTACGCTGGGTGCGAGTCTGCTGAGGTGAGGCAACGGCAGAATGGGGGAAGATCCACTGAAGGGATCAACAACCACGACCATCTCCCCTGCCGCCCTACTCACCTGGCGCCGGGAGCGGCTGGCGGAGGGGGGTACTGGGGCCAGCTTGGCTTGGCTACTGGATGTGGGTGGTGGCTTGTCCAAGTCTGCTCACCATGGCTTGATGCTCCAAACCCACACCACCGCTCAACTGAGCCGTGGTCTCGATGAACTGACCTATCTTTGGCATCTCCACCTGGATCAACATCCGCTCCAATATCTTCTGGGGCTCTGTCCATGGCGGGACTTGATGATTCATGTGGCACCAGGGGTATTGATCCCCCGCCCAGAAACAGAGCTGTTGGTGGATGTGGCCAGCCAACTGGTCAACAGCACACCGGCCCATCCTATTTTATGGGCTGATTTGGGCACTGGCAGCGGATGCCTGGCCTTAGCTCTGGCCTTGGCCTGTCCCAGCAGTCATGGGCTGGCGGTGGACAAGGACTCCAGGGCGCTGGCGGTGGCGAGGCAGAATTTGAAGCCTGTGGCCGGCCGGGTAGGCCTGCTGGCTGGGAACTGGTGGCAACCTCTACAACCCTGGCAGGGGCAACTCACCATGGTGGTGAGCAATCCCCCCTACATTCCCACAGCAGCACTGGACCAGTTGGACCCGGTGGTGCGTTGCCATGAGCCGCAACTGGCCCTAGATGGTGGTGCTGATGGACTCCAGTGCTTCCGCCATCTACTGGCGGGGGTGTCTGCCTTGGCACCAGGGGGTTGGTTGGTGGTGGAGCATGGTCAGGGCCAGGCACCGGCCCTGGAGCAACTCTTTGCCATAGCAGGTCTTACCACCATCACCCGGCATCAAGATCTGGAGGGCAATGACCGCTTCCTAGCAGGTTGTGCCCCACACCCTTGGCCATGATCCCAGACCCCCCATCCCCTGAGCAGCTGCACCGCCATCTCCGTGCCCATGGTGTCATTGCCATGGCCACGGATACCCTACCGGCTCTGGCGGCACGACCAGAAGCTGCTAGTCAAATCTGGCAACTCAAGGGGCGTTCCCTGGATAAACCCTTAATTCTCATGGCCGCCACAGCAGAGCAGCTTTGGCAAGCCCTCAACATCAGCCCACAAGATGGGTGGCAACAGGCCCTGGACCATTGGCCAGGTGCCCTTACCATGGTGGTGCCCTACAGGGGCCAGCTGGCCCAATGGCTTAATCCCCGCCAGCCCACCTCTTTGGGCTTACGTGTGCCTGACCATGGAGCTGCCCAGAATCTACTGCGCCGCAGTGGTCCCCTGGCCACCACCAGTGCCAACCGTTCCGGTGAGCCTGCCCTGCTGGAGCCAGCCGCCATTGCCATGGCCTTCCCCCAGGTGCTGCTGGCTGGTCCTTTCCCCTGGAAAGCCCCTTCCGGTCAGGCCAGCACAGTGGTGGCCTGGCGCTCAGGCCAGTGGATCACCATGCGCAAAGGAGCCATTGAGACCAGAGACTGGCCAAGCTAGATAAGCCACCCTCACCATGAACACAGCTCACCATGAACACAGGCCAGATTCCTGGTGCTCCCTGGTGGCGGTTCCGGCCCCTGGGAGCTGCCAGGCCACAACGCCCCAAGGCAGCTTGGTGCCGTGACCTAGGTAAGGGCTGGCACCAGCCCTTTACTGCCCGCAGCACCAGCAACTTGGATGACGGACCATGGCATGGGGCACCTCTGGGAGGGTTTGGGGCTGGTTGTTTTGGGCGCAGTTCACGGGGAGACATCACCCTCTGGCATCTAGATGGTGGAGAGCACTGGTTTGGCAGTATCCCGGACTGCCAATTCGCCGTCCATGAACGGCAAGGCAATGATGCCCGCACCTATGCCATGGCCACGGTGGCACCCACGGACCACAGCCTGAGCAGCTGGGCCTGGTACCCCGCCAGCCAGCCGTCTCAAAGAACAGGAGAATACGCTGCCCGCTATCCCCTGAGTTGGTTTCAATATGCCAATGTGTTCCGGGCTCAGATCAGCTGCGAGCAGTTCAGCCCCATTATCCCTGGTGACTATCAGCACACATCTTACCCGGTAGCGGTCTTCCGCTGGCTTTTCCGCAATCCTAGCCTGGGGCCCCTTCAGCTCTCTCTGCTATTGAGCTGGCGCAATCTTTGCGGCTGGTTCACCAACACCCAGAGCAACCCGGAGGTGGTCTATCGGGAGGATGGGAGCCCAGTGTATGACTACGTTCCCGCCATTGGCCGTACTGAAGGCCAGCACTGTTCATTTGTGGACGGGGATCAACTCCAGGGAGTCCTGCTGGATGGTCCCCGCAGCGAACCGGTTGCAGAAGGAGAGGGTCAGTGGTGCCTGGCCGTAGGGCAACTGCCCCCAGGAGTGGAATTACAGCGCTGTGGCCGCTGGAATCCCTGTGGGGATGGGGGAGAAATCTGGACCACATTCTCCCAAGATGGGTCCATCCCCCACCAGGTGGACAGCCGGTGCAGCACCGTTAATGATCCATCAGCGGCGGCCATGGTGGTGCGTTTTCAACTGCAGCCCGGGGAAGAGCTGGAGCTTCCCCTGGTCATCAGTTGGGATTTGCCGGTGACAGAGTTTGGCAAGGGCATCACCAGCCACCGGCGCTACACCGACTTTTTTGGACGCTCTGGTTGTCATGCCAAAGCCATTGCCGCTGAAGCCTTACGGGATTGGCCCCGATGGCGCCGGGCCATTGACCGATGGCAACAACCCATTCTGGAGCGGGAGGACTTGCCCGAAGCAATCCGCATGGCCCTGTGCAATGAGCTGGGGGACCTGGCCAGTGGCGGTAGCCTCTGGACTGCTGCCACTGCTGATCGCCATGTGGGCCACTTTGGGGTGCTGGAGTGCCTGGACTATGGCTGGTATGAAAGCCTGGATGTGCGGCTCTATGGTTCCCTGGCCCTGGTCCAGCTGTGGCCTGAGCTGGATAAGGCAGTACTCCGTGACTTTGCCCGGGCCATTCCCAGCCAAGATCTACGACAGCGGCCCATTGGCTGGTACATGACCAAAGGGCAAAAACCGGTACAGGCACCCCGTAAGCGGGCCCAGGCCACACCCCACGACCTGGGTGCACCCAACGAGCACCCCTTTGCAGCCACCAACTACACCGCCTATCAAGACTGCAACCTTTGGAAAGATTTGCCCAGTGATTTTGTGCTCCAAGTTTGGCGCACGTTTCGTTGGGGTGGTCAGGACCTGCGCTTCTTGGCAGACTGCTGGCCTGCGGTGGATGGCTGCCTGCGCTACTTAAAGCAATTTGACCATGACGGGGATGGTTTGCCGGAGAATGGGGGCGCTCCTGATCAAACCTTTGACGACTGGCCCATGGAAGGGGTCAGTGCCTATTGCGGTGGCCTCTGGATTGCAGCTTTGCAGGCAGCTCTAGCCAGTGCACAGCAACTTTCCCTCCACCTGGGACTGGACACCACCGCCAGTCAACAGGACTTTGGCACCTGGCTAGGGCAAGCCCGCGCAGCCTATGACCGCCTGCTGTGGAGGGGCCATTACTACGCCTTGGATACAAAGACGGCAGGGGAGGTGGTGATGGCAGACCAGCTCTGTGGCGACTTTTACGCCCGCCTGCTTGGCCTGCAGCCCGTGGTGGCTGACCAGCGCGCTCGCACCGCCATGGCCACTATTAGCAAGGTCTGCTTTGATGGCTTTCATCAGGGGTGCTATGGGGTGGTGAATGGCCTCAAACCAGATGGCAACCCCATGGATCCAGAAGGGACTCATCCCCTAGAGATCTGGGTGGGTATTAACTTTGGCCTGGCGGCTTACTGGTGCCTTCTGGGGAATCAAAAGACAGCCATGGCCATCAGCACCAGGGTGGTTGAGCAGATCTATGACCGGGGTTTACAGTTTCGGACGCCAGAGGCCCTGACGGCGGATGGGCACTTTCGAGCCTGCCATTACCTGCGCCCCATGGCCATTTGGGCCATTTGGGCAGCACACACCCAATGGCAGCCCCTGCCCACTCCGGATTTAAAGTGAGGCTTAAAATTATCCATGGCCATCACCAGATTCTCGGAGGCAGCTGCTGAGTTCTGGATGGAACGGGCCCTGGGTCTTGCCAGACTGGGACGGCTCACCACCAGTCCTAACCCCATGGTGGGTGCTGTTGTGCTGGATGCCAACGGGCAGTTGGTGGGGGAGGGTTTTCACGTAGCGCCAGGTCAACCCCACGGGGAGGTGATGGCCCTGGAACAGGCGGGAGCCCGGGCCCATGGGGGCAGCCTCTTCGTCACCTTGGAGCCCTGCTGCCACCATGGCCGCACACCCCCTTGCACGGAGGCCATTCTCGCAGCCAAGGTGCAGCAGGTGGTGGTGGCCATGGTGGATCCCGATCCCCGGGTGGCTGGTGGTGGCCTGGACCAGTTGCGGCAAGCAGGGGTAAGGGTGGTGTGCGGTGTGGGGGAAGCCCAGGCCCGGGCCATCAATCAGCCATTCCTCCATCGCCTAAGCCATGGCCGCCCTTGGGGTGTGCTCAAATGGGCCGCCACCATAGACGGCCGCATTGCCACAACAACGGGAAACAGTCAGTGGATCAGTGGGCCACCGGCACGGCAGTGGGTCCACCAACTGCGGGCCCACTGTGATGCGGTGGTGGTGGGAGCAGGCACAGTGCGCTCAGACAATCCCCTACTCACTAGCCGTGGCCAGCGGCAACCTGAGCCCCTGCGGGTGGTGCTCAGCCGTGGCCTACAGGTGCCCCCCCAAGCCCAGCTGTGGGATCAAACCGTGGCCAGCACACTGGTATTCCACAGCCCTGGAGCCGATCCCATTATGGCAAACCACTTGCAGCAACAGGGTGTGGAATGTGTTGCCTTGGCTCCCTGCTCCCCCAGAAGAGTGCTGGAGCAACTGGCATCTCGGGGATGCAACAGGGTGTTGTGGGAGTGTGGCCCAGCCTTGGCAGCTGCAGCCGTAAAGGGGGGTTGTGTCCAGGAGGTGGTAGCCGTACAGGCACCTAAGCTCATTGGGGGTGTGCAGGGGTGCACACCCATTGGAGATCTTCAGATCACCACCATGGCCCAAAGCCTGCCCCTGGGCAGCCACCGATTAGAACGCTGTGGTGCGGATTTGATTTGGCGCCTTCGGTTGAATCCTCCCGACAACAGCTTTCCCATGGCTTGATGGGGCCATGGCTTCGTAGCATTCGGGTAACCGCCTCCCTGGAGAGGGCCGTGGAGCTTAGCGTAAGGCCACTTGCTCAGGTTCCATGTCTCTCCAGCGCCAAGACAACAATGAACCCAGACGCAATTTCAGGGTCATCAACTTGATTTTGATCGGTGTTGGCCTATTGCTGCTGGTCAGCAGTTTTCTGCCCCGACCTGCCATGCAGGTGCCCAGGGTTCCTTATTCTCTCTTTATCGACCAGGTGAATGACGAGCGGGTGGCCAGGGCTTTCATTACCCAGGACCAAATTCGCTATGAGCTGAAGCAGCCCGCAGATGGAGAACCACCTCTTCTGGCCACCACGCCCATCTTTGATATGGACCTCCCCCAGCGATTAGAGAGACATGGGGTGGAATTTGCTGCAGCACCGCCTAAGCGTCCCAATGTGTTCAGCACAATTCTGAGCTGGGTAGTGCCGCCACTAATTTTTATCCTAGTGCTCCAGTTCTTTGCACGCAGGCAGATGGGTGGTGGCCAAGGGGCATTAAGTTTTACCCGCTCCAAGGCCAAAGTTTATGTCCCTGATGAGCAATCACGGGTCACCTTTGAGGATGTGGCTGGTGTGGATGAAGCCAAACAAGAACTGACAGAAATTGTTGATTTTCTGAGAAAACCACAGCGCTACGCTGTCTTGGGAGCGCGAATTCCCCGGGGTGTGCTGTTGGTAGGCCCACCTGGCACTGGCAAGACCCTGCTCTCCAAAGCCGTGGCCGGAGAGGCAAATGTTCCCTTCTTCATAATTTCCGGTTCGGAGTTTGTTGAGTTGTTTGTGGGGGCTGGTGCTGCCCGGGTACGTGATTTATTTGAGCAAGCCAAGAAAAAGGCCCCTTGTATCATTTTCATTGACGAGTTAGATGCCATTGGCAAGAGCCGCTCTGGCTCCATGGGTGTGGTGGGGGGCAATGATGAGCGGGAGCAAACCCTCAATCAGCTGCTCACGGAAATGGATGGCTTCAATGCCTCTGATAAGCCCGTGATTGTTCTGGCGGCCACCAACCAGCCAGAAACCCTAGATGCTGCCCTCTTAAGGCCCGGTCGTTTTGATCGGCAAGTGCTCGTTGATAGACCTGATCTAAGTGGCCGCCGCACCATCTTGGACATCTATGGCAAGAAGGTCAAGCTAGATCCCAGCGTGGATATGGAGAGCATTGCTGCAGCCACCAGTGGTTTTGCAGGGGCAGATCTGGCCAACTTGGTGAATGAGGCCGCCCTATTGGCAGCGCGAGCGGATCGCACAACGGTCATTCAGAAGGATCTGCAGGAGGCCATCGAGCGGGTGGTGGCTGGTTTGGAAAAACGCAGCCGAGTCCTTGCTGACGATGAAAAGCGGGTCGTGGCCTACCACGAGGTGGGCCATGCCATCGTGGGTCATCTGGTGCCTGGGGGCAGCAAAGTGGCCAAGATTTCCATTGTGCCCCGGGGTATGTCTGCTTTGGGTTACACTTTGCAGTTGCCCACAGAGGATCGTTTCCTCAATTCCAAAGAGGAGCTCCAGGGTCAGATTACCACCCTGCTGGGGGGACGCTCCGCAGAGGAAATTGTCTTTGGCAAAGTCACCACTGGCGCGGCCAATGATCTGCAGCGGGCAACAGACATTGCTGAACAGATGGTAAGCACCTATGGCATGAGCAATGTATTGGGCCCCCTGGCCTACGACCGCCAGTCTGGTAACCGTTTCCTTGGCCAGGCCAACAACTCGCGGCGGGCTGTCAGTGATGCAACAGCTCAGGCCATTGATCGGGAGGTGCGCCAGCTGGTGGACGATGCCCACAATTACGCTCTGGCCCTTCTGGAGGCCAACCGGGAACCACTGGAATCCATCTCCCAGCAGATTCTAGAGCAAGAGGTGATTGAAGGAGAAGAGCTGCAAAATCTGTTGAACCAGTGCAAAGACCTGGAGCCCGCTCCGGTATAAAGGTCCTTTGCAGACCATCATGCCCCCCTGTGGTTGCCACTTCCTTGGGGTTGAGGATTACAGCCGCCAATGGTGGCTCAACCTCCTTCAGCTTGCAGGTGCCATCAAGCGGGGAGAGGTGCAGTTCCCTAACCCCAGCCCCATCAAGGTGCTGGGGCTTTTGTTTTCTAAGCCATCCACCCGCACCCGTGTCAGCTTTGCAGTTGCCATGGGCCGGCTTGGTGGTCAAACCCTGGACCTGCCCCCCAGCAGCACCCAGGTGGGGCGGGGGGAGTCCATAGCCGATACGGCCAGGGTTCTGAGCCGCTATGTGGATGCTTTGGCCATTCGCACCTTTGCCCAAAAGGATCTGGAGGCCTATGCCCAAGCCAGCACCATTCCCATCATCAATGCCCTCAGCGATGCAGAGCACCCTTGTCAGGCAATTGCAGATTTCCTGACCCTACAGGAGTGCTTTTCCCGTCTTGATGGTCTCACCATGGCATATATTGGGGACGGAAACAACGTGGCCCACTCTCTCCTACTCTGTGGGGCCCTGTTGGGTGTTCATCTGCGGGTGGCCACACCCAAGGGTTATGGGCCAGACCCGGCGGTGGTGCAGCGGGCAAAGCAGCTGAGTCAAGGGCGGTGCACTGTGGCCCTATTCCATGATCCAGTGGAGGCTTGCCGTGGTGCCCAGGCTGTCTACACCGATGTGTGGTCCTCCATGGGTCAGGAGGAAGCAGCCCAGCAGCGGCGCCGTGACTTTTCCGGATATTGCCTGAATGGGAAGCTACTGGCTGAAGCGGAGCGGGATGCCATTGTGCTCCACTGCCTGCCTGCCCACCGGGGAGAGGAAATCAGCGCCGAGGTGCTGGAAGGTGCAGCAAGCCGTGTGTTTTTGCAGGCTGAAAATCGTCTCCATGGGCAGCAAGCTCTACTGGCCACCCTATTGGGTTTGGTCTAGGGGCAAAAACCTAAAACAATTGCCAGGGTAGTTGGGGGCAATAGACTGGAGAAAATGGCCAGAAATTTGCCACATCTACAATTAAACTAGATACACCTAAACTGGGTACACCATGGTTGCCGCCCCGGGGGCCATGAAGCTAACCACCTCAGGGTTGCCCATAGGCACCCCTAGGGCTAATCGTTCAACTCCCCCACGGGGATCCCATGGCTAGGCCCCATCTAGCGGACAAGTGTTTGTGGGGACAGCATGATTGCTGCCCCATGGCCCATGGTGATGGGGTGATGATAAGGACCGTGGTTGGTGATTCAAGGGGGAGTTTGGCCTTAGGTTCAGGGGGGGATAGGAGGTGCTTTTGCCAAGACTCCAGCCATCAAGAACCACCAAGACTTCCAGCAATGCGCTGAAGATTGTCAGCAATGGGCCGCAGCAGGTTTTCAATGCGATCCAGTCGCTCAAGACCTTCAAGAATGAGTCTATCGGACACCTCGATCATGGGCTCTTCAGAGTCCATATGGTACTCATCATCTAAATCAACAGCTGAATCCAATTCATCATCGGATAACTCCTCATCTGAATCTTCCAGGTCCATCTGGTTGGTGTCCAGGTCTTCAGAATAAAGTTGGTCCGACTCTGACTCTCCTAGGGGAGTTTCCATCTCCAGATTGTCAGCGTCTTCCTCTTCTACAGTATCAACACCAGATTGGTCACTAGAAGTCTCTATGAAAACAGTAGATTCAATCAACTCAAGCAACTGGCTTTTGTTTTTACGTGCAAAGCCTTTGATGCCCCGTTCCTTACAGATTTGCTTCAGTTGAGCAATGGTAAGGCTGTTGAGATCCTGCTCCTGCTCCTGGCTGTCCTCAGCCTCAGCTACCGGCTCAGCTGCCAGCTCAGGCTCAGGCTCCAACTGGCTCTCCCTGGGTTGGCTTGACTCGTCCCCCACCCCATCATCAGCCCCATCCACTGCGGTCTCCGACACAGCCTCAATCATTTCAATTAGTCGAGCCTTGGACTTGTGGGCAAAGCCCTTGATGTTACGCTCCTTGCATAGATCTTTCAGCTGAACAACTGTGAGATCTGTGAGGAGTTTGTCTGAAAGACTGGTTGCTGGCGGGTTGGTTTTGGTCATGGTTGTCCCTGTGTAACTGATTGAAACGACTTGGTTTGAGAGCTAGAGCTCCTCAGCCTTGGAGTCCTGTCTCGGTAATGGAGACACTGCCCAGAGACAAACACAGCCTTTGGGCAAGGATGAGAGAGACCATGCAAACCTCAAGTGTAGCAATTCCAGGATTGGCGAAAAGGGAAACAGTCTAAAATGAATCCGTCACTTCCCCTGAGCTGGGGCTGCAGGAGCTAGCTGTGCATCCGCGGCTGCCAGTGCAGGTGACCCAAAATCTCCGCCTCGGCCTTTGCCAAGCTCTGGAGGCGAGATCGCAGTACTTTGGCAGGAAAACGACGCTCCGCCAACAACCAGTAGAGGCCAAAGTGGCGCGCTTCGCTGCTCAGCAGGCTCTGGTATAGGCTGGCCAGCCCATGGTCTGGACAGTGCTGAGCCAGGAGTCCCAGCCGTTCATGGCTGCGTGCTTCGATCAGACCAGCCACAAGAAACTGGTCCAGCATTCGCTCCGGTTCCTGGGATGAAATGAATCGTTTCAAAGCACTACCATAGGGAGGTGCAGAAAGCTGGCGCAGTGGCCAGCCACGCCGCCCCAGCAGGGCCAGAATTGTTTCAAAGTGTTCTAGTTCTTCCCGGGCTAGGGGGCTGAGAATCTCCCCCAGGCCAGGTTCTGCGGGATAGGTGAGCATGAGCCGCAAGGCGGTGCTGGCTGCCTTGCGTTCGCAATGGGCATGGTCAATCAGCAGCTCCTGGGGATGGGCCAAGGCCATGGTCAGCCAGGCATCTGAGCTGGGAGCAGCCAGCCAGCGGATGGGGGTGCAGCCAGGACGGGACCCGCTGGACTCAGTTGTTGCCATCACTTCCCTGCTCCAGCACTGTTACAAGACCCTCCAAAGCCAACTGGTAGCTCAAGGCCCCAAAGCCACAAACCACGCCCATGGCCTGGTCCGCCAGAAGGGAGCGGTGCCGGAAGGGTTCTCGAGCATGGATGTTGCTCAGGTGCACCTCCACAAAGGGGAGAGCCGTAGCCAGCAAGGCATCCCTTAGGGCAATGGAGGTGTGGGTGTAGGCACCAGCATTGATCAGAATGCCATCCACCCGTTGGGAGGCGGCCTGAATGGTGTCCACCAGAGCACCCTCATGGTTGCTTTGTGCGCAACTGAGACCAATGCCCCTTTCCTCTGCCCAGGCCACCAGCTGAGCATCAATCTCCGCCAGGGTGCCATGGCCATAAAGGCCAGGCTCACGGGTCCCCAACAGGTTCAGATTGGGACCGTGGAGCACCAGAATCTTCACAGCCTTGATGATGCTGCACCCCATGGTAACTGCAGCACCATGGGTTGGTATTGCCTTGTGCCCTTGCATCATCGTCGCCGCTCATCCTCCATGGATGGGCTCCTCAAACGACGGAGATGGTGGGGAAGCCAATTGTGGCAAAACCCCTTCTTTGCTCTGGCCATGCTCACGGTCTTTGGCGCCGTGGGTTATCGACTGGTGGAACCCAGCTACAGCTGGGCAGATGCCTTCTGGATGGTGGTCATTACCCTCACCACCGTGGGCTACGGGGAGGTGCACACCCTGGGCAGTGGAGGACGGCTGGTTACCGTTCTGCTGCTGGCCGGGGGCATCTTCGTCGTTCAATTGGCAGTCCAAAGTTTTCTCCAGCTAAGTAATAGTGGCTACCTACGCCGCCTTCGCCTTCGTCGTGAGCGTGCCATGCTTGATGCCATTGAGGATCATGTGATCATTTGCGGCTATGGCCGCATGGGCCAGGAAGTTGCAGCCTGCATGGGCAGTGAGGGTGTGCCGCTCCTGGTGATTGATCAGCAGGCCCAGCGCACAGCCCAAGCCATGGACGATGGCTTCTATGGCATCACTGGTGATGCCAGCTTGGATGATGTACTCCGCAAGGCCGGGGTGGAGCGGGCCCGCAGCCTGGTGGCCGCACTGGGCACCGATGCGGACAATGTCTATGTGGTGCTTAGCGCCAAAGCCCTGGCTCCCCAGATTCAGATGATTGCCCGGGCCGATAGCCAGGAAGCCGGCAACAAGCTGCTGCGGGCCGGGGCTGATGATGTGGTATCACCGTTTGTCGCGGGCGGTCGTGCCTTGGCATCAAAGGCTCTCCATCCAGAAGCAGTTAGCTTCATGGAAATCCTTGCAAGAACCAAGTACCAGATTGAGCGCATTCAGCTCACCACTAACCAGGACGAGTTTGGCCAGTTGCCGGGGCGGAGCCTGGCTGAGATCCAGCTGGGGTCCCGTAGCGGAGCTCTGGTGCTGGCCATTAGCTCTTCTCGGGGTGTTCAGGTGAACCCTGGGGGCCAAACCGTCCTCCACCCCGGTGATCAGCTGATTCTGCTGGGTTCACGGCAGCAGCACCGTGCCGCTGAAGCACTACTGGGACTGGCAACCGCCCATGTTCAGATTTTGGAAGACCCAATGGACCTACACCTACGTGGCTAGGATGCTGAACCAGAGTGGAAAGATACATAGATCTGTTGCAAACTCTACCCCATGTCAAGTAAAGAATAAATCCAAGGTTGTTTACATCAAGCCTTGGGCAGCATGGGGATTCTTCCCTATCCTCACCGTGTTTCTAGAGAACCAGCCAGGCCGGTGACAGTACTCCTGGGCTGGCAAGCCCGCTGATGAGTGACACTCCTGGCCTAGTCATTCAAGGTGGTCGAGGTATTGCTCAAGAACCCCATATCTGTGGCTTTCAAGATGAACAGATTGTGATTCCTGCGGATGGGCCCACCAAAACTTTGACCGGGAGTACGGTGGCCGCTTTTTTGTAGACCCAGCCATTCTCAAACAGGTGGAAGTGCTGCGGGGCGTCCCCTCCACAATGTTTGGCTCTGGTGCCCTCGGTGGTGTCGTCTCCCTCTAAACTAGAGATGCTAGGAATGGGCCCAGCCCAGGAGAGCGCTGGGGCGGCAACGTAAATGATAACCATAGCAGATTATTGTTAGATTATGGCATCTACAATGATGACCAGGTCCAGATAGTGGCAACCAAGACACAGCTGAGTCTATACTTAGGGAGAATAGATTAGTAGATCACAATCTTGACCGTCAGCAATTTACAATTAAGTGGAATTGTGGGTCCTTAGATAGCGTCTCAGTGGATTTTCCAACATTGATTTACTGCAATATGACCCATGGGGAAGAGGAGAGGGTAAGTGTACTGCAGTCTCACCCCGACTTGTCCTCAACTTGCAAACCTCAGACCATAGCCAGTTATTCCCCAGCATTTCTCAGCCTTTCCGGGTGCCAACTTTGACTGAGCTATATGCTGAAGGCACACACTTTCCCGTGGAAGGTGCGTTTCCTCTGCAAATCCCTGGAGCAGCAATGCCCATCAGTGCAGATATTCATAGTCAATAGTCAATTCATAACAAATCCAAATCTAGACTCGGAGTCCTTTGTTAATAAATATATCAAAGAATTTGTGTTTATTGATACTAGTTGGGGTAGCGGAGAATTGACTTCCAAGGCAAGGCATCCCAATTCACTGGAGCAACCTTACACCAGCTTACAATAACCCGTAACATTAATATATTCCTATATGACTTTGCAGCTGAGATAACTTATAAGGCTCAACACTGGTTCATATCTGCTCATCTCACTATTCCCCGGGGCGGTGACCGTGACAGCATGGGACACTTGCCAATCTTTCTCAAGATCGTTGCTCCCTAACTGTGGGTCTAGGACCAAACCCCAAGCGAGAAATTGGCCTGGGCGGTACTGGCCAGTGAAAGTGATGTGAGGTGGGCAGATCTGGAAACCGGCTTTCTAGACAAGTGCGGATTCTTAACCTTTGATCTATTTGCTAGGCTCCAGCTGGGGGGCGATCCACCATCATATTCTTTTCTTTCATTTGGTCTGGATAATCTGGCAAGTCAGACCTACCGCTTCCATGCCAATCTGCTGAATAGCCCTGGAAGAACCTTGAAGTTGGTAACCCACCTTCACCTTCTAGGTCGCCATGAATCTTTTGCCTATGGTATTTGTAGTCTGCCTTGCCCATGGAACATTCGCCAATAGCTGTGCCTGAACGTTTGCAAAAGCTGCTGTCCCGGGCTGGGATCATGTCTCGTCGCCAGGCGGATGCCCTCCTTAAGGCCGGGCGCCTCCAGCTCAATGGCCGGCCAGCCCAGCCTGGGGATCGGGCTGTGGTGGGGGTGGATTGCATCACACTGGATGGTGAGTTGCTCCACCTATCTGTTGGCGTCCAGCGGCAACGCCGCACCATGCTGCTCCATAAGCCCCCTGGAGTGCTCTGTAGCTGTCGAGATCCCCATGGTCGCCCCACCGTGCTGGATCTCTTGCCCCCTGAGCTTGCCCGTGGTCTCTACCCCGTGGGGCGCCTGGATCAAGAGAGCGAAGGTGCCCTGCTGCTGACCGATGACGGCGACTTGGCCCTCAAACTCACTCATCCTCGCCATGGCCACCAAAAAACCTATCGGGTCTGGGTTAGGGGTGTGCCCAGCAAGCACACCATGGCAGTATGGCGATCTGGGCTGCTCCTGGATGGGCAACGGACTCGGCCAGCCCAAGTGGAATTGAAGTACAGCAGGGCCAAAAGTAGTTGTCTGCACATTGTGTTGCGGGAGGGGCGTAAGCGACAGATTCGACGCATTGCTGCCCAACTGGGCCATCCGGTGCAGCGGTTACAGCGTCTGGCCATTGGCGCATTGGCCTTGGGTTCCCTGGCCAGTGGTTCCTGGCGCTGGCTGGAGGCCACCGACATAGCTCTGCTGCTAGCCATGGATCAGTCACCTACCACCACCACCGGTGTCTGAAAGTACTTCATGGTCAGCAGCCTCACCAGCATGGTTGGCCCCATGAAAACCCTATGGTTTCCAAACCACTGCGGCCCCCATCATGTCTCCCATGTGTTCCAGTTGAGTTGCCAGTGGATCCAAATGGATTTGTGCAAGTGC
>RKSC01000108.1 GCA_007571085.1 Synechococcus sp. PNGco_S_binSS4 | reverse complement strand
CACCCAATCTGCCCTGGCACTGGCATCCAATAGGGCGGCTTCCACAGCACCGGCAGCGTAATCCACACGCACCGCATCCAGGGCAATGCCCCCTCCACTAATCAGAATGCCCGCTTGGCCGGTGGCCACAAAAGCCATGGCCAAACCTTGCTTCACTCCAGCCCGTTGCAGCTCCAGAGCAGCACTCATCTTGCCCACAGCCATGTCCGTACCCACAAACAACACCCGTCGGGCAGGGCTGCTGGCGGCACGGGCAGCACCAACCCGCAGGTGGTGGGGCTCCCGGCGTAAATCCCAAATCCAGCAATTGGGCTGGAGCAGGCTACGGAGTTGGGGATCTTGGGCCAGGGGAGTATGGAGACCATTGGCCAGGCTCAAACCTGCAGCCAGGGCAGCCTCCACGTCCTGACGCACCAGGGCTGGAATGCGACCACCGGAAGGGGCTAGGCCAATGACCGCCACATGGGGTTCCCACCGCAGGGCTTCCTTCAGGCTGGCCACCACCGGCACTGGGCGGGGAATACCGGTCAGTTCAAACAAGTCGGCCCCTGCATGATCAGGATCCACCACAGCCACGATGGGACCAGGGCGGTAGCGCAGCATGGCCAGACCGGTCTTGCCAAAAACACCTCGGAGACCGCCATGCTGGAGAAGAACCACAGGGGCAGAAGGACTCAGCATGGAAAAGAACTCACCATGGAAGGGGTTTGGCCAGTTGAATGCCCAGGCCAGGGGCCTTGCTGGGTAGGATCACATCTTGAATGCGCTCCAGACCCCGAAAAGGATCACAACGTAGATTTAGATGGCTGTCCAGATCTGGCCAGCGCACCAAGGGCAGTAATTGGGCAGCTGCCCCATTCAGGAGGCTGGTGTCCCCATAGCAGCCCAGCATCAGCTCCATACCCAGGCCCATGGCCACCCGGGCCATGAGCAAGGCTTGGCTAAGGCCCCCGTGCTTGAGGAGTTTTAAATTGACACCATCAACATGGGGAGCCAGACGCATCAAATCCTCAAGGGTCCAGCAGCTTTCATCCACCACCACAGGCAGGGGACAGTGGGGACGTAAGGCGCCATAGGCCTCCTGGTCATTGGTTCCAGCAGGGAGGGGTTGCTCCAGCAACACCGCCCCCTGATCCCCTAGCCATGGGGCCATGGCCATGGCCTCCTCCAGAGTCCAGCCCCCATTGGCATCAATCTGTAAATCCACCGTTCCAGGCCACTGCTCCAGCTCCTGAACCACGGCTTGCACCAGCTGGCGGTCATGGTCTAAGCCTTGAGGACTGCCCAGTTTTAACTTGATGCGGCTGGGTTGTACTTGGTGGAACCACTGCTGCAGCCGCTGCTGTACAGCCTCCACAGAACCCAAACCAACGGTCACGCTGGTGGCCACACAACGTTGCCGATCCAAACCCCATAGCCTCCAAAGAGGACGCCCCAAAGCTTTTCCCCACCAGTCCCAAAGTGCCATGTCCACCCCGCAGCGGGCCGGGGGGGAGAGGTGCTGCAAGAGGGGTTCCAATTGCTGCCACTGATCCGGAGCATAGGGCTCCAGTTGGGGCCAGAGCCGGAGCAGCTCCCTCCTCACCCCTTGACTGCTATAGCAGTGGTGACCTGTATCAACATGACCAGCTTCTCCCCAACCAGTGATGCCCTCGTGGCTGATTTCCACCAGCAAACGTTCCAGGCCGTGGGTTTGACCACGGCTGATGGTGAGAGGGACTATTCTCTCCACCTGGAAGGAATGGCAGCAACCTTGCATATGGAAAACCTTGACCCTGATGTGCCCAACCGTTCTGATGAACACCTTAGCCCCCCTACTGATTGCTCCCCAGCTGGTCGTCGCTATGCCATCACCACCTTTGGCTGCCAAATGAATAAGGCGGATTCTGAACGCATGGCAGGCATCCTGGAGGCCATGGGCTACCAGCACGAAGAGGATGAGCTGGCCGCTGATTTGGTGATCTATAACACCTGCTCCATTCGGGATAATGCTGAGCAGAAGGTCTACAGCTACCTGGGTCGCCAGGCCCAGCGCAAACGCCGTAATCCCCACCTGACATTGGTGGTGGCCGGATGTGTGGCCCAGCAGGAAGGGGAAAGCCTGCTGCGCCGGGTGCCAGAGCTGGATTTGGTCATGGGACCACAACATGCAAACCGCCTGGACAGCTTGCTGGAGCAAGTGGAACGTGGCCAACAGGTGGTGGCCACCGCAGATCACCACATCCTGGAAGACCTGACCAAGCCTCGCCGGGGAAGCACGGTCACAGCCTGGGTGAATGTGATCTATGGCTGCAATGAACGGTGCACCTACTGCGTGGTGCCTGCTACCCGAGGTGGTGAGCAGTCCCGCACACCCCAAGCCATTGCCAGGGAAATTGGGGACCTAGCCCGGCAGGGATATAAGGAAATTACCCTCCTGGGTCAAAACATTGATGCCTATGGCCGGGATTTGCCCGGCATCACCCCCTCCGGTCGCCGTTGCCACACCTTGACCGACCTGCTGCACTTCATTCACCCTGTGGAGGGGATTGAGCGCATTCGCTTTGCCACCAGCCATCCCCGCTATTTCACTCAACGGCTGATCACCGCATGTGCAGAACTGCCCAAGGTGTGTGAGCACTTTCATATCCCTTTCCAAAGCGGAGATGATGAAGTGCTGCGACAGATGGCCCGTGGCTACACCGTCAGCCGTTACCGCCGCATCATCCAGTCCATTCGCCAGGTCATGCCCGAGGCGGCCATCAGTGCCGATGCCATTGTGGGCTTCCCAGGGGAAACAGAAGAGCAGTTCCAAAACACTTTGCAGCTGGTGGAAGACATTGGCTTTGATCAACTGAACACAGCCGCCTACTCACCACGCCCCCATACTCCTGCTGCCACAAGGCCAGACCAGTTACCGGAGACGGTCAAACTGGACCGATTGCGGCGCCTCAATGGCTTGGCAGAACGCTGCGCCCGTCAGCGGAATCAGCGCTATGCCCACAAGGTGGTGGAGGTGTTGGTGGAGGGAGCCAATCCCAAAAATCCCCAACAGCTCATGGGGCGCACCCGCACCAATAGGTTGGTGTTCCTACCGGCCACTGCTGGCCACGGGCCGGGGGATCTGGTGCAGGTGCACATTGACGTGGTGCGCCCGTTCTCCCTAAGCGGTTCCCTCGCCCCTAGTGCCTGATAAGGTCTGAAGTAGCGCAGCCAGCTCCTTGCCCAATCCCACGCCACAACCACCAGCCACCAGGGTGGGCTTGGTGTTTGGTGGTCGTTCGGGAGAGCATGAGGTTTCTATTCTTTCAGCCCGCACCATTGCTGATGCCCTCTCCGCCGGGGCCAATGGTCAGCGCTACCACCTGCTGCTTCACTACATCACCCGCAGCGGTAGGTGGCTGGTGGGGGACGGGGCAAAAGCTGCTCTCTCCGGTGCAGTCACCCCAGAACCTGATGATCACTTGCCCTGTCTACCCACAACGGCCCAACAGGTGGATGTGTGGTTTCCCGTGCTCCATGGGCCCAATGGGGAAGATGGCACGGTTCAAGGGCTCTTCACATTGCTGAATCAACCCTTTGTGGGCACAGGGGTGCTGGGTGCAGCAGTGGGCATGGACAAACAGGCCATGAAGGCAGTCTTTGCCACAGCTGGTCTCCCCCAGGTGCCCCATGTGTGTGCCAGCAGCAGTACCTTGTCTAACCCCCATGGGCTGGTGAACCAGGTGGAACAGGACCTGGGTTATCCCTGCTTTGTGAAGCCAGCCAACCTGGGTTCTTCCTTAGGTATCAGCAAAGCAAAGGATCGCAAAGCCCTCTTGGCAGGACTCCATGCCGCTGCCCACCTAGATGATCGCCTCATTGTTGAAGCAGCCATCACAGCTCGAGAACTGGAATGTGCCGTCTTGGGGGATTCCACCATGGATGTTTCCGTTGCCGGTGAAATCCTCTACGGGGGGGAATGGTATGACTACACCACAAAATACTCCCCAGGTGCCAGCTCAGTGGTGATCCCCGCTCCGGTGCCCCAGGCTGTCCATGACCGGATACGGTGCCTAGCGGTCCAGGCCACCCAGGCGGTGGGAGCCTATGGCCTCAGCCGTGTGGACTTTTTTTACCAGGACAATGGTCATGTGCTTTACGTCAACGAGATCAACACCATGCCAGGCTTTACTAGCCAGAGTATGTATCCCATGCTGTGGCAAGCCAGTGGCGTCTCTACTGAAGCACTTGTGCATCGCTTAATTCAGCTTGCCCAGGCGCGCCATCAGCGGAGAGCGTCCACAATCGCCTAATTGAACCGTCATGGGAGAAGGTTTCCTTTGGCTTCCTCTGCTGGTGATCTTTGTGGTCCTGGCTGCTCTGGGTTGGCTGGAGCGCCGGCGCCAGACCTTGTTCCGTCTCTGGGCCCAAGGGGCTGAATTGGCTAAATTGGATGCCGCTGTGGCCATGCGCCTCCAGGATGGTCGCCTCAGTTGGGGACCTGTGGGTCCCAAGGGAGTTGAGCTGGTGGGGGACATTGCTGTGAACCACCTGGAGCTCTGTGAGCTGATGGCGGATCGCTCCGGCGAGGTTCCCCTCACCGATGAGGCCCAAGGTCCTTGTCGCCTACGGCTGGTGGCTGATGGGCAAAGCCTAGATGTGCCCTTTAGTGATGCCACCCGGGCTCGCCTGTGGGTGGATGAATTGATGGCCCACGCCCGCTGTCAGTTGTGAGGCCCCATGCCGCCCCTGCTGGTGCCAGCGCCCAAGATCCTAGTGGCCCAACCCACAGCAGGAGGGGGACTCGATCCCAGGGGGAAGTACGGCAACAGCAGTGGCACCACAGCCTAATCCAGCTGTGGCGCCTCCTAGTGTTGACCAGTGCCGCAGTGGGTTTGACCGGGCTCCTGTGGGAGAAGGGCTGGTGGCTGGAAACACCCAGTCAGGTGATCTTCCGCAACGCTTCTGGACTCAGCCATGGGGAGTTGCTGGCAGCCAGCAAGCTGCAGTTCCCCACCCCTCTCCTGGCCCTTGATCCCTCACGGGTCCAAGAGAATCTGCGGCGCCATGGCTCCCCAACAATGCAAGTGCGCATCAAACGGCTCTTGGCGCCACCCCAACTGCTCATTGACGTGGAGCAAGGTGGTGCCCAAGCCTGGGCACGGCGTTCCTTGGCCAATCGTGTGGAGAGAGGGCTCCTAGATCACCATGGCCGCTGGACCAGCTTGAATGCCCACCACCAGTTGAGGGGCCTGCCCACGGTCCAGCATGATGTGCTGGTGGATGGTTGGAATCCAGCTTTCCAGGGGGTGCTTGCTGAGCTCTTGTCCTATATGGAGCAACTGGAGATACCCATCCCCACTATCCGCATCAGCGGGGATGGGCAGTTGGTGCTGCTAAGCGCTACGGCCCTGGGGGAGATACACCTGGGGCCACCGGATAATCTCTCCCGCAAGCTTGCCATCCTTGACCACCTCCATGGGCAGATAGGGGAACGTGCACCACAATTGACCTATGCCTATGTTGATCTGCGCAATCCTGATGAGCCCCAACTCGGCTTGTATCAGTGATCCCACATGCAATTGGTCAGGGCCGGTCAGTGGGGTCGCAGGGGAATGCAGCCCAATTGCCATAATCAGTCCGTATTTAAGATTTGCCATAGGGATATGAATCAGCAATTCATGGCACCCCCATTGCCAGATCTATTGCCATATCTTTACAATTGCTGCCCATTCCTGGATTCAGGCTGGCCACATCTTAACATTTTCTGCGGCTCTATGTACTTGACTTTAGATAACAGATATTCTAGTTGTGAGCAGGCCCTGCCTTTTCTGATCTTGAAGCTATGCAGTCTAACATGGTGCTGACCCAAGATCCCAGCTCCCACCTTGAGATTGTTCCACCTCAGAATGCGCGGATCCGCGTTATAGGTGTGGGAGGCGGTGGCAGCAACGCCGTCAATCGGATGATCACAAGTGATTTGCAGGGAGTGGACTATTGGGTTCTGAACACTGATGCCCAGGCTCTGCTCAGCAGCTCAGCTGAGAACCGTCTCCAATTAGGTCAACGTCTCACTCGAGGGTTGGGCGCAGGGGGGCACCCATCCACTGGCAGGAAGTCCGCTGAAGAATCTCGAGCAGAAATTCAGGAAATCCTGGAGGGTGCCAATTTGGTGTTCATTGCAGCTGGAATGGGGGGAGGCACGGGAACTGGTGCTTCCCCTGTTGTGGCAGAGGTGTCTAAAGAAGTTGGTGCTCTGACGGTAGCAATTGTAACCAGACCATTCACTTTTGAGGGTCGCCGCCGCGTCTCTCAGGCCACCCAGGGAATTAGGGAGCTGGCAACCTATGCAGATAGCCTGATAGTCATTCCCAACGATCAGCTGCGCAATGCTGACATTCCCAGCGGAAGGCTGCAAGATGCCTTTAGTGCGGCCGACAGTGTGCTCCTTCGGGGAGTGAAGGGAATTAGCGATATAATCACCCGCCCAGGACTGGTGAATGTGGACTTTGCTGATGTCTATTCAGTGATGAAGGATGCTGGCACAGCACTCCTGGGCATTGGCAAAAGTTCAGGTCGTTCCCGTGCCAAAGATGCTGCTCTGGCGGCCATAAACAGTGATCTGCTGGAAACCAAGAAGATCACTGGGGCAAGGGGATGCATTATCAATGTTACGGGTGGTCGGGACATGACCCTGGATGATTTGACTGATGCCTCAGAAGTGATTACCGACATGATGGACCCTAGCGCCAACATCATCGTGGGGGCCGTGCAGGATGACTCTGTTGAGGCTGAGGTGTCTGTCACCGTGATTGCCACGGGTTTTGAGTCCAGCAAGGAGGATGAAGGTTCAGCAGACCAGGCCTCCTCATCCCAATTTACTCCCCTACGTGAGCCCTTACCAAAACAGAATCAGGGCCGTCTGCCCACCTTGGACCAGAGGGGCGCCAAGATTCCCCACTTCCTAGAGGAGCGGCGCCATAGCAACAGCAACAATGTCACAGCCCCTGCAGGGGTTTCCTCAAGGGGAAATGGCCTGTCTTCCCACTTCTCACTTCCCCTAGCGGGGGGGGGGGGGGAAAAGAAAAAACCATAAGGGGGGCCCCGGAGCCCACACAAACCCGGAGCACCCCCATAGCCGGGGGCCCCCCCACTCTACCCGGGTTTGGG
>RKSC01000118.1 GCA_007571085.1 Synechococcus sp. PNGco_S_binSS4 | reverse complement strand
AACCAAGGGACACCGGTGGTCAGCACAGGGGTGGCCAGCCTACTGACTCCCGTGGTGCTAAGGAACAAGACCCACCAGCCCAGAGAGCATAGGGACTGTGAGTATTCTGTAGACCACCACCAGGGGACAGGGGCAACGTATTAGGGCTTTCCATTCTGCGTTGCTAATAAGCGGACTAAGGTGGTGAAAAACCGTCCCGCCCTATGGGGTTTGGTCTACCCTCTCCCACAAGCAAGGGTGCCAGATTAGGGAAATCCACATAATTCAAAACCCTGCCACTGCCCCAAGCAATCGGGGCTTGTTCATGGTATTGGACTCTGGAGCAGCGATCAGCAGCTATCTCTGCTCAAACCAGCATGGCGCAACAGGGCTTGGGGTGAGGGATCACGGCCCCGGAAATCACGAAACACATGCCCAGGGTGGCGGCTCCCACCGAGGCTAAGCACCGTATCCCGGAAGCGTTTACCTGTCTGACGGATTTTATCTTCGTTACCTAATCCAACCTCTTCAAAAGCAGCAAAAGCATCAGCACTTAGAACTTCTGCCCATTTATAGGAATAGTAACCTGCAGCGTAGCCACCAGCAAAAATATGCTCAAAGCTACACAAGGAAGCATCTTCAGGAATAGGCTGGATGACAGTAAAGCCATGGGTCATGCGGCGCCAGGCTGCTTCCGGTGACTCCTGATCCTGCCATGGCCAACCAGAGTGTAATTTTAAGTCTCCCCAGGCAAAACGGAGTTGTCGCATCATGGCCATCCCAGCCATAAATGTGCGTGCAGCAGTGAGTTTCTGGAACTCTGCCTCCGGCAAAGGTTGTCCTGTTTGCCAATGGCGGGCCATGGTCATTAGGGTTGGCCGATCATAACACCAGTTCTCCATGAACTGGCTGGGAAGCTCTACGGCATCCCACTCCACATTGTTGATGCCAGCGGCTTGGGGGTGGTCCACAGTGGTGAGTAAGTGCTGCAGGCCATGGCCAAACTCATGGAATAAGGTCTCAATCTCCATAAAGGTCATCAGGCAGGGAGTATTGCCTATGGGTGGAGTTTGATTACAGATCAAGTAAGCCACAGGCTGGATCACATCTCCATTGCCACTCCTCTGCCGTATCAAGCACTCATCCATCCAGGCACCACCACGCTTCTGACCAGGGCGGGAGTAGGGATCCAGGTAGAAGGCAGCCATGGGTTTGCTTTGGTCTAGATCCACCACCCGGAAAAACCGCACATCCTGGTGCCAGACGGGTGCTTCTCCATCCGCAGGCAAGATGCGTATATGAAACAGCCGCTCACAGAGGCCAAACAGCCCTTCCAACACCTGGGGGAAAGGGAACCATGGTCGTAGGGCCTCGCTGTCCAAATCAAACTGGCGCTGGCGTAGCTTTTCACTCCAGTAGGGGAGATCCCAGGGCTGTAGATCTGCTCCATCGGCAGCACCCATCTCCTTGACCAGTTGATGGAGCTGCTCCAGCTCCCTATGGGCAGCCCCATGGCTGGGGTGGCGCAGCTGCTCCAACAAGTTCTCTACTGCTTCCACAGACGGAGCCATCTTGCTGGCCAGGGACACATCTGCCCAGCTTCCATAACCCAGTTGTTGGGCCTGCTCTTGTCGAAGCTTCAGGATCTCCCGGATTAGGGGATGGTTGTTTGTCTCACCAGCTGAGGCACGGCCCACGTAGGCCCGATAGGCCTGCTCGCGAAGGTGCCGCTGGCTGCTGTAGCGCAGGAATGGCCCATAGCGGGGCAGGTCCAGCCCCAAGAGCCATGGACCGTGAGCAGCAGTGGCTTCACCGTGGCCTGCCCCACGGGCTGCTGCTGCCATGAGCTCCCGTAGACTTTCCGGCAAGCCTTCCACCTGTAGGGAGTCCTCCAGCAAAAGGCTCCAGGCCTTGGTGGCATCCAGTACGTGGTTGCTGTAGGCCGTTGATAGCTCTGCTAGACGGGTGCTGGCACTATTGAATGCCTGGCGCTGAGCTGTTGCTAGACCCACCCCCTGCAGCTCCATGCCCTGGAGGGAGGCCGCCAGGATGCGCTGCTGGGTTGTATCCAATACCAAGGCCCCTGTTTCATGGCCCTGCTTCAGCTGTTGTAGGGCTTTGTAGACCGGTTCACTCTGGCCGATGCGGTTGCTCAAGCGCACCACTGCCGGTTGGTGCTGACTGTGAACTAGGCGCAGCTCTTCCCTGTTGCAAACCCCCATGAGGTGACCCACCACACCCCAGGCCCAGCGCAGCCGCTCCTCAATGTGGTGCAGGGGATCCATCACCGCCTCCCATGTGGGTGCCTTTAGCACCTGGAGCCGGGCTTCGTGGTCAACCAGGGCCTCTTCCAGTTGCTGAAGCAGTGTGGGCATTCCCGCTGCAATGGTTTCCGGGGTCAACTGCCCATAGGGTGGAAGACCTTGGCCAAGAAGGAGGGGGTTAGCAGTGGCGGTGCTGGTGGTGGTGTCCATAGTCTCCTAGGAATTAGCCCAGATGTAGCGCTTCAGGTGGGAGGGCTGGGGCTCTGGAGCAGCCAAGGCAAACTCCACAGCATCGGTGACCCGCTCCTCTTCTTCCTGTTCGATGGCAGCCAAGTCCTCAGGGCTGGCCAGGTTATGGGTGGTTAGGTGAGCTGCCAGGGCCTGAATGGGATCTCTCTGGGCCCAGAAGGCTTTTTCTTTTTCATCCCGCAATTCATCTGGGTCAGCCAGGGAGTGACCGCGGTAGCGATAGGTGAGGCATTCCAGCAGGGTGGGTCCTTGGCCAGAGCGGGCCCGGTCTATGGAACGCTGAGCCGCATCACGGACAGCGAGAACATTCATTCCATCCACTTCTTCCCCCACCATGCCAAAGGCTGCTGCTTTGCCATAGATCTCCGGAGTGCTGGTGGCCCGCTCATGGGCCATGCCAATAGCCCACTTGTTGTTTTCCACCACGAAGAGAATGGGCAGCTTCCAGAGTTGGGCCATATTGAGGCACTCAAAGAATTGGCCGTTGTTACAGGTGCCGTCGCCAAAAAAGGCCACCGTCACCGCATCGCTGCTGGCATCACCCAACACCTCACGACCATAGCGGCTGGAGAAGGCGGCTCCCAGGGCTACGGGAATCCCCTCTCCAATGAAGGCATATCCTCCCAGCATGTGGTGCTCCTTGGAAAACAGATGCATGGAACCACCCCGCCCCTTACTGCATCCGGCCTCTTTGCCAAAGAGCTCCGCCATCACTTGCCGTGCAGGTACCCCCATGCTCAAAGCATGGACATGGTCCCGGTAGGTGCTGCAGATCCAGTCATGCTTGGGCCGCAGGGCTTGAATCACCCCTGTGGAAACAGCTTCTTGGCCGTTGTAGAGGTGGACAAAGCCAAACATCTTCCCCCGATAGTACATCTCTGCACACTTGTCCTCGAAGCGGCGTCCCAGCACCATGTCTCGATAGAGACTCAGCCCCACCTTGGGGGAGACCATGGAGTGATCGTTTTGCTGCAGCCCGTACCCAGGCTGGTGTTGGCTTGCTGGTGCCGTCAAGTCCTGAACCATCCCAACTGCTTCCTAGACTGATTGCCTCAGATTAGACTGAATCTAAACATCCCTGTCAAACCTGACAACTAGGCTAGGAAAATCAAGCCATTCTGAAAACCATTCAGCCAAACTGCTTCCAGCCAAACTGCTTCCATGCTGTTGCCTCTTGACCACTTCCGCTTGCTGGGGGTCAGGCCGGATGCTAACAGCTCAGAAGTTGAGACTGTACTGATCAAGCGCCTGAAGGAACCCCCATCTGAAGGCTACTCTCTGGAAACAGTGGATGCTCGTGCAGAGGTGCTGCGGGCAAGTGCCATTTTGCTCATGGATGAGCAACGCCGCCAGGCCCATGAGCAGCAGTTGGAGCGCGTCGGTGGTGGCCATGGGTTTTCTGGCATAGAGCTGGAGCCTGGCCAGGAGATTGCTGCTCCTCTGCTGTTGGTAGAGGCCCGGGAAAACTTAAAAGCCTTTGAAGCTGCCCTAGAGCTGCTGTCTCTCAAAAAAGGGGACCATCGTCCCCATAAGGACCTGCTGCTGCTGCTGGCCTTGGCAGCCCGTGGTGCCTCACAACAGATGTGGGGGCAGCGTCTCTATGACCAATCTGCCCAAATTCTGGAGCAGGTCATCCAACTTCTGGAGCCCCATCCTTCCCAGGTCAAGCGCAAAAGAAAATTGGAGGATGACCTGGGCAAAATTGTTCCGTTCCGGGTTTTGGAGCTCCTCAGCCGGGAGAACGGCACTGCCCAGGAACGGCAGCGAGGCATCAATAATCTCAAGATGCTTATTGATGGCCGTGGTGGGCTGGATGCGGAGGACGACGAGGCCAGTTCTTCCATAGTATTCCAGGACTTTTTTAGGCAGATTCGTCCCTACCTGACCATTGATGAGCAGTTGACTCTTTTTGAGGAGTACAGCAAACAAGGCTCCTCAACTGCCATGTTCCTCCTGGCCTACACCAGGGCAGCTGCTGGGTTTCAACGGCATCAGCCCGCTCAAATTGATGGAGCCCTCACTGCCATTGAGGCTGTGGACGCGGAAGGACTGGAGCCAGAAAAAGCCTGTTTGCTCCTGCTGCTGGGCCAGCCTGAGCAGGCCCAGGCCATGGTGGATTCCTGCAACGACATCCGGCTGTGTCAATGGCTTACCTCCTATACCTCCACATCCGACCATCTTCTTGGTCTCTGCATCTTTTGTGGCCAGTGGTTGGAGAAACATGTGCTGCCCAGCTACAGAGATGTGCCCCCTTGCCCCCAGGTTGACCTAGATGGTTATTTTTCTGATCCTGCTGTCCAGAACTATATCAAGGAGAGGGATTCTCTGCTGGCACAGGAGCATGAGATGGCGGAAGACATGCCAACAGGGCCCATAGAGAAAGAGGAGAAGGAGCTTGATTTCTTCAACCCTGTCAAGAACCCTGTCTATTCCCCTAAGCCCCTCTCCTGGTCCCAGGAATCACAGAAGGATGAATCCTTGCCCAGGTTCTCCCCGGACCCTTGGCTGAGTGTTCCCCAGTCCAACCTGCCTCCAAGGTCTATATCCCCTCAGCAGCTGGTTAATTCACCATTGCCTCAGGAATTAGCTGATTCAGCCCTGCTGACCAGCCAACCGGTCGCTCCACCAGCCAGCCAGCCCCCCAGCTCCACTGCCCCAGGGCCGCTACCGGGCCGTAAGACCTTAACCCTTGTGATCAAAAGTGCCGTGGCAGTGGCTGGGGTCATTGCCCTAGTCAGTTTGCGTCCTTGGTCCATCTGGACCACAGACAGGATGGGCCATATCCTGGACGCCCAGATTCTCGAATCTCCACCGGAGACCGGGGTGCTCAATCTTCCCCCTGCCCTCTCAGTCCCGGCTGAGTCTCCTTCCCCCTCAAACCATGACCAGGTCCAGAGGGCGCAAGCAGCTGAGGTGCTTGATCTTATGGGCATCGAAATCATTCTGCAAGCCTGGCTGAATAGGAAGTCCGCAGTGCTTAGCAGCAGTCTGACCACCCCTCTCAATACGGAAGCATTGCGGGAACTGGCTCTCTTGGCTGTTCCTTCCCAAGTGATGGCTGTGGAACGTCAACATCAGAATCTGCGGGAGCAAGGTGAGCAGTTGCAAGTAGAAACCCAACTCCGTGATGTTTCTCTGCTGAGCCAAACACCAAATCAAGTCAGGGCCCGTGTTGAACTGATTTACACTGAGACAACACTCAATACTGCTGGCACCCCCACCAAAACCCTGGGACCACTCAACCTGCAGAATGACTATATCTTTACCCGTGAGCAGCAGATTTGGAAACTACTGGGCTTTGCTCCCTCACAGTCCTGATGGCCCATCCAGATTAAAGTTCGGGGGATCTCCTCCAGGCCAGCACAAGCTCTAGTATGGTTTTCCCCTGAGTCTGGTCCCAGACTGCCTGCTCCATGTTTGAGGAACTTAGCCAGCGCTTTGAAGCCGCAGCCAAGAGCTTGCGAGGCCATGATAAGATCAGTGAGACTAATATTGAGATTGCCCTCAAGGATGTGCGCCGTGCCTTGCTAGCGGCAGATGTGAGCTTGTCTGTGGTGAAGTCCTTTTTGGCCACGGTACGGGACCAGGCCTTAGGGGCAGAGGTGGTTCGAGGGGTGAGCCCTGATCAGCAATTCATCAAGCTGGTCCATGAAAACCTGGTGAAGGTCATGGGTGGGGAGAACAGTCCTCTCAACCAAGCCCCTTCAGGTCCTAACGTTGTCCTGCTGGCAGGTCTTCAAGGTGCTGGTAAGACCACGGCAGCCGCCAAGCTTGGCCTGCATCTAAAAGGGAAAGGCCAGCGGCCCTTGCTTGTGGCTGCTGATGTGTATCGCCCCGCAGCAATCGATCAGCTCCACACCCTGGGCAACCAAATTGGTGTGGAAGTGTTCAGCCTGGGCTCAGAGGAGTCACCAGAGACCATTGCCTCAGCAGGTGTGGCTAAGGCCCAGAAAGAGGATTTTGACACAGTCCTTGTGGATACTGCTGGGCGCTTGCAGATTGATAAAGACATGATGGCTGAAATGGTGCGCATCCGTGCTGCCACCCAGCCCCATGAGGTGTTGCTGGTGGTGGATGCCATGATGGGCCAGGAGGCCGCTGTGCTGACCCGGGCCTTTCATGAGCAGGTGGGCATCACCGGTGCGATCCTCACCAAGCTGGATGGGGATTCCCGTGGTGGTGCTGCCCTATCCATTCGTCAGGTGAGTGGGGCACCCATCAAGTTCATCGGCACCGGCGAAAAGGTGGAGGCCCTGCAATCTTTCCACCCTGAGCGCATGGCCAGCCGCATTCTGGGCATGGGAGATGTGCTGACTTTGGTGGAGAAGGCCACGGAAGCGGTGGAAGTGGCGGATATGGAAAAGATGCAGACAAAGCTTATGGAGGCTCGCTTTGACTTTGCTGACTTCCTAAAGCATATGCGCCTCATAAAGCGGATGGGATCCTTGGGCTCCTTAATGAAAATGATCCCCGGCATGGCTAAAGTTGACGACGGTCTTTTGCGCCAAGGGGAAGCCCAGATCAAGCGGGTGGAAGCCATGATTGGTTCCATGACAGAAAAAGAGCGGAAGAATCCAGATTTGCTGGCAGCTAGTCCTGGGCGCCGCCGCCGCATTGCTGCCGGTAGTGGCCATAGCCGGGCCCAGGTGGACAAGATGTTGGCGGATTTTCAGCGCATGCGCAGTTTGATGAAAAAGATTAGCCGTGATGGTGGTCTTCCAGGATCACCTGGGGGCAATTTTCCCGGCCAGCTCCAACCAGATATGGGGGGCGGATTGGGCTTGCCCCATCCCTCCCTGTCAAGGGGCCACAGTCGTGGTAAAGGTGGTGGTTCCCTGCGCCCTCGCCCTAGAATGAGCCGCAAACGTAAGGGATTTGCCGACCTCTGAATTCCTCCATGGCAGCCTAGGATAGGCTTAACTGCGGATGATCCGCTTTTCTCCCATTTCACTCTCCACTGCCCATGATTAAGCTCCGCCTGAAGCGCTTTGGCAAAAAGCAGGAAGCCAGTTTTCGTCTGGTGGCCATGGAAGCCTCAGCGCGTCGTGAAGGGAGCCCTATTGAGGTCTTGGGTTTCTACAATCCCCGCAATAAGGAGACACGCCTGGATACGGAGGCCATCCGCCGCCGTCTGGACCAGGGTGCCCAGCCCACGGAAACGGTCACCCACCTGCTGCAGCGGGGTGGTCTACTGCCCAAGCCCAAAAATCCCAACAAGAAGACACAGGTTGCTAAGGCTTGAGGTGCACCATGGGGGAGCCTAAAGCTGAGCGCTTCCTCCTACAGCTTCCCTCTGCCGATGCCGCCATTGCCCTGGCTGGGGAAGGGGAAACCACCCTTAGGCAACTGGGGGATTCCACAGGCTCTCACCTGGTTCTCCATGGGCTCACCTTACAGATTCAGGGTAAGCCATCCCAAGTGCAGCGGGCAGCCCGGCTGGTGGAGCTGCTCAGGTATCTCTGGAGCACAGGGGAACCCATTGCCACCACCGACCTTACTGCTGCTCTGTCGGCCCTAGATACTGGGCGGGGCCAAGACCACCAGAACCTATCCAGCTCCATCCTGGGACGCTCTCAAACCGGGCGCCTTCTCCGTCCCCGCACCCTGCGGCAGAAGGACTATGTGGAGGCCATTGAAGGTCACGCCCTCACCTTTGCAATTGGTCCTGCCGGTACCGGCAAAACCTTCCTAGCCACCATTCTGGCGGTGCAAATGCTCAATGCCCGCAAGGTGGAGCGCCTAATCCTCACCCGTCCAGCGGTGGAAGCAGGGGAGCGCCTGGGCTTTTTACCGGGGGACCTGCAGCGCAAGGTGGATCCTTACCTACGGCCCCTCTATGACGCCCTGCACATGCTCCTGGGCCAAGAACGCACTGTGGCGCTGCTGGAGAAAGGGATTATTGAGGTGGCACCCCTGGCCTACATGCGGGGGCGCACCCTCTCGGATGCTTTCATAATTTTAGATGAAGCCCAAAACACCAGCCCTGCCCAAATGCGCATGGTGCTCACCCGTCTTGGGGATCACTCCCGCATGGTGGTGACAGGGGATCCATCGCAGGCGGATCTACCTCGCAACCAGCGCAGTGGCATTGACGAGGCCAGAGCTGTGCTCAAGGGGGTGAAGGGTGTGGCTTTTATTGAGCTCAGCGGAGCTGATGTGGTCCGTCACCCCTTGGTGCAGCGCATTGTGGAGGCCTATGGTCGTTTTGACCAGCAAAAACGCCAGGCTCTGGTCACTGCGGGTCGCTTCACTGAGTCAAGCCGTCGCCACTAAAATCCAGCTTCCCCATTTGACGGGAAACCCTATCTCCCCTTCTTACTAGATCTGCCAGGATTGGCGCAGGCTTTCAAAACATCACCATGCCTGCGAGTAGCAACTTTCAAGATGCCATCCGGGAGGCCCAAGCAAGCGCCCTTGTTGGCCCCAATGTTGTGAATAAGGCCCTGCCCTTTGTGGGTGGTGGCATGATCCTGACTTCTCTGGGGGTTTTCGGGGGATTGTCCATGGTGGGCTCTCCCCTCTTCATGCCCCTGTTCTGGGTAGCCCTGATCGGCAACCTGGTGCTCTTCTTTGTGGCCCAGGGGGTGGCCAACCGTGGTGACAACAACACAGCCCTGCCCCTGTTGGCCCTCTACAGCATATTGACGGGCTTTACCCTCAGTGGGCTGGTGGCCTTGGCCCTCAGCACTGCAGGACTGAGTGGTGTGGTCACTGCAGCCCTGGCCACCGGTGCCACCTTTTGCATTGCCTCGGTCTATGGTCGCCGCATGAGTGACAGCCTGGGCCAGGCCCTGTCCCAGGTGGTGGGCCTGGGCATCATTGGGCTCTTGATTGCCATGGTGGTGCAGCTGGTGGGAGGTGTATTTCTGCCAGGTTTTGGTGGCACCGGCTTTGAGCTCATGATTGCTGGTTTTGGCACTGTGCTCTTCACAGGAGCAGCCTTTTTAGACTTTTACACCATGCCCCGCACCTATAGGGACGACCAGTATCTAGCAGGTGCTCTGAGCATGTATCTTACCTACATTAACTTGTTCATCTTCATTCTGAGATTGGTGATTGCCATGAGTGGTAGCAGTAGGGATTGAGGGGGACCATGGGTTTTAGGTCCATCCTGTGCATGATGGGGGTTCTGGCTATGGCTGAGGCTTCAGCTCTGGCCAGCCCCTGCCCACTCAACCAGCACCATCTCGTCCATAAACCTGACTGCACCTACAACAAATCTCTGAGTTATTGTGTGGTGCGCTGGCCTGAGGAGACCTGCCAGGAGAAAGAGAATACCCTGCTTATTCACTGGCTAGATGGTGACATTACCAGCCTGTGGTTTCTCAGTAATGGGGCCCACCAGGAGGGAAGCAAGGTGATTTTGAATCACAACAAGCGCGGTCGCATCACCAAGGTGGTGCTTCAGGAGGATGGGCGCCAGCGCCTCCATGTGAAATCAGAAACAGGCAACCAGCTCAGCTTTCTTCTCCCCATGCCTAAGTTACCCCTCATCAGCCCAGCTGCTGACCCACTTCAGCCTTGAGGCTCTGCAGCAGCTGGGATCTAGAGCACCATTTTTTGCCTGCCAGCTGGGCCTCCTGCACCAATAGGGCGCCATCGCCAGTGGTCACCACCAATCCCTGGTCCGGAACCAGGGAGACCACCTGGCCCGGCTGGGCCTTTGGCCACGGGGTGTGTGCCAACTCCATGATGGGGGTGCCGTAGATGGTGGCCAGTGCCGCCGCTTCTTGAGGCAGCAAAGGAATTGTGGCACCTATTTTTAGCTGCTGTCCTTGCCACCGGGTCACAGCTTGGGGATAGAGACCCATCACCTGGCGATGGAGAGCCATGGTTGATGTGGACCAGCTCAGCTGCAGCTCATCTTTCTTCACCTTGGCTGCATAGGTGATACCAGTTGTTGGCTGGGCCACGGCATCTCCTTGGTGACCTGCTGCAATCAAGGCCATGGCCTCCACCATGGTGGAAGCTGTGAGCTGACTTAAACGCTGGCCCAGGGTTTGGGCATTCTCAGCCAGGCCAATGGTTACACTGCGCTGGAGCAAAACAGGTCCCCTGTCTAGACCCTCCTCCATGGCCATGATGGCCACCCCTGTTATGGGGTCTCCCGCCATGATAGCCCTCTGAATGGGTGCAGCCCCCCGCCAGCGGGGCAGAAGTGAGCCATGGGCATTCCAACAGCCCCATCTGGGCTGGTCCAGCACCGATGGGGGCAAAATCTGCCCAAAAGCCACCACCACAAAAACATCAGCCCCCAGCTGGGCCAATTCTTCCTGGAGCCCAATCTCTTGACCAATATTTTGGGGAGTCCAGACAGGTAAACCCAGTTCTGTGGCCCGGCTTTTCACCGGCGAAGGTTGCAGCTGGCCACCCCGCCCACGGCGCCGGTCCGGCTGGCTCACTACCCCCACCAATCCATGACCTGCTGCCACCAGGGCATCAAGGCAGGGCAGGGCATAGGTGGGGGTGCCCCAGTAAAGAATACGCATGGGGCCAGACCCTAAGCTTCACCGGTGATGGTGAGTCCCTCCACCCAAACATGGGGAGCACGACCGTTGGGTGTGCATTGGGGAGCTCCTTCGCAAGCCAGGATGTTGTGCAGGGTGGAGCGTATATCTCCAGCCACCGTAGCTGCTTCAATGGAGCGTCGTTCTCCTCCAGAGAGAAGCCAGCCATCAAATGGAAGGGAAAAAGAACCTTGGCTGGCCTTCACGCCAGCGTGGAGAGCGGAGAGGGAATCAATAAGCACCACGCTATTGCTGTGTTGGCAGCTGAGGGATGTGTCCCCCCGCTCACCCTCCACATCCAACCACTGGGGGCCAATGGTCACCTTGGCTCCCATGGTGGCATGACCTGTGGCCACTGAGCCGTCAGCAAAAGCCCTGGCAGTTCCTTCGCTGTGGAGAAAATGGCGAAGATAGCCGGATTCAATGAGGAGTAGGTGACGGGTTGGTGTTCCTTCTCCGTCAAATTCTGGAGCGGCCACATGGGCTGGGTGATGGGCATGATCCGCCACCGTGAGAAGGGAACTGGCCACCTGGGTCCCTAAGCTGTCCCGTTGGGAGAGGCTGATGCCATCCAAAACCGCCTGGGCATTCACCATGGTGCTAAAAGCCCAGAGCAAATCCAAAAAGGCTTCAGGGCTAAAGCAGACGGTGTAGATGCCGGTGTCAATGGGAGCGTAGTCCAGGTGGCTGATGGTGCGATCCGTGGCCTCCCCAATACACCCCTCCAGGTCCAAGGCATCTACCCCTGGTGCAACCCGTACAGCTCCGGCACTGCGTGGCTTACGGCCCGGTTCTTCAGCACGTGGGTAGAGCCAGAGGGTGGCACTGGTGGTGTTCTGTTTGCGCCATGCACCGGCACTGTTGATGTAAAGACGCTCCCTCTGGCCTTGGTTTAGGCCGTTGTAGGTCACTGTGGAGATGGCGGGATGGCTGTGGAGCACCTGCCTCTCCGCCTCCAGCAGGTGGTTGAGCAGCAGCTGGATAGGCTGTATTGAGTGCTGGGGCTGCTTTATGGGTGTGATGGGATCCTGGGCCTGGGGAGACAAGCGGGGTGGTCTCTGGGTATCGCCAAACCTGCTGGCCTGCTTGGCCCCTTGCAAAGCTGCCGTAAGACCTAGGGGGGAAAGGTCATTGGTGCTGGTAATGCCCACCAGGCCCTCATCATTCCAGACCCGCACCATGGCCATGGTGCTTTGGCGCGCCTTCAGCTGTTTTGGCTCACCGTGGTCCACCTGCACGGAGGTGTCATAACTGGATGTGACACCCAAATCCCACATGGGGATGGCCAGACGGGAAGTGGTCTCCGTCAGTTGCTCTTGCAAGGCTGAGCCGTCTAGGGCCACAGGAGATGGTGTGGTCATGGTTCAGCGTCCACCAACGGTAATGCGGTCCACCTTGATGTGGGGCTGGCCAACGGTGACGTAGACACTACCGCTGATGGATCCACAGAAACCGGCGGCAAGGTCTTCGTCATTGGCGCACATGGAAATCCTAGGCAAGACGGTCACGGCATCACCGATCAAGGTGGCTCCTTTGACGGGTTTGTCTTCCCGCAGGCAGCCATTTTCAATCCAATAGGCTTCTTCCACGGCAAAGTTGAATTGGCCCGTGGCTCCCACACTTCCACCCCCCATCTGTTTGCAATAGAGACCATGGTCAATGGAGCTGATGAGCTCTTCCACCCCATGGGGGCCCCCACCAATGAAGGTGTTGCGCATCCGGCTGGCTGCTGCAAAGGCGTGGCTTTGCCGCCGACCACTGCCAGTGCGGGGATGGCCGGTGCGCATCTGGCCAGCACGATCACTTAAGAAGCGCTGCAGAACACCGTCTTGAATCAGGACTGTGCGCTGGGGAGTCATACCCTCGTCATCCATGGCAATGGAGCCAAAATTATTTCTGCTGAGACCTTCATCAATGGCTGTCACTGCAGGATGAGCAATGGGCTGGCCAATTTTGTTGGCAAAGGGTGTGGAACCCCGTTCTACTTGGGTGGTTTCCAGCAGGTGGCCGCAGGCTTCATGGAAGATCACCCCACCAAAGCGGTTGGCCAGAACCACAGGGTAGGTGCCCGCCTCCACAAAATTGGCCTTGAGCATCTTGCCCGCACTCTGACAGGCTGATGCGGCCACTGTGGCCCCAGGCCATCTAACTAGAAAATCTGGCTGATCCGTGTTGCCATCCCGGCGACTGATACTGGCGCGATGGTCACCGGCCGCTGCCAACAGGGTGAGACCGACGGTTTGATGGAGGCGCAGGTCCCGGGCAAAGGTGCCATCACTGGCGGCCACCAGCACCTCTTGCCAGTCACGGGCGTAGCTGGCTCGTCGAGATTGGAGATGCTGACCGTGTCGTTTTAGGGCATCTGTTGCCGCCAACAAACAGTCGGCACTGTCAGGCACAGTGGGGCAGGATGTAAGCCACTGCTCTTTGCCAGTGCTGTGATCTTCTAGGTTCCCCAGGCCCTGCCAGGTGCTGGAGCTGGTACCCCGGCCAAGACCCAACATACTGAGGGCCTGTTCCAAAGCGGCCATCAGAGCCGGTCTACTCAGATTATTGGTGGCGGCAAAACCATCCCGCTGTCCCTTGAAGACACGGATGCCAGCACCACAACCAAAGTTGGGGCTCACGCTGGTAATTCGCTCCTGCTCCGCCAGAACAGAGAGTTGGTTATTGCGCTCAACAAAAACCTCCACCAGATCAGCACCAGCCCCCATACCCACCGACAGGAGCTCCTCCAGCTCAGGTTGCCAGCTTTGATCTAGGCGGGAGGCTGCAGTTGCCTCAATGGAGGGGGAAGACACAATGTCAACAGTCAAAAGAACAGGAAAATCCCCTTTGGATGAGACAATGGTCTCTCCAAGGACAAGTCCAGCTTAGGGATTCTTGCCCCTGTTGTGTGGATCCTAACGAATGGCGGGCTGCAGCGTCTTGGAGTCAATGGGCTTGATGAAGAAGAGCCGAACCATCTCCCAGGTGTTGGCCATCCAGAAGGGCAGCTTCCGCAATAGCTTCATCACCCCAGGAGAATCACCAGCTTCTGCATCAGCGAGCCGGCCGTTGTTGTTCACGATCCGCTCCAAGCAGGTGTAAAACACCGGGTGATCCACGTTGAGGACAACGGGGAAGATGCGGGCCGAGGTTTCGTTAGTTTTGGCAATCACGTGCTTATCGTACTGGCGGGCATCCAGGCCAATTGCTTCATAGAACTCTTTACGGGCCACATCCCGTACATACATGGTTGCAAAGACAGTCAAGAGAAAGAAGCGGCACCAGAGACGAGCAATGGGACCCCGCACCGTTGCCGGCTGAGATTTCATGAGGGCATCAAAAAAGTCTCCATGGCGATTTTCATCCTGGCACCAATTCTCAAAGAAGTTGAAAATAGGGAAGATCTTATCTTCTGGATGCTTCTCAAGATGGCGGAAGATTGTAATATAGCGCCAGTAACCAATTTTCTCTGAAAGATAGGTGGCATAGAAAATAAATCTTGGCTGGAAAAAGGTATATTCTTTGTTGGCTGTGAGAAATCCCAAGTCAAGCTGCAGACCAAAATCTGCCATGGACTTATTGAGGAACCCGGCGTGACGGGCCTCATCCCGGGACATATACTGAAAGCACTCTGCCAGCAGAGGATTGGTTTTCTTGATGCGACGGCTCAGCTCCTTGTAGAGAAGAAAGCCAGAGAATTCTGAAGTACAGCTTTGCTCTAAAAACTCCACAAACACCCGTCGCGTCTCGGGATCAAGCTTTTCTGCAGCACCGTCAAATTCTTCATCGCGGACAAAATGGTGGCGGTTGTAATCCTTCCTAAACTCCTCGCACACCGCCTCCAGCTCCGCTTCATTGGGCTGCAGATCCATGGCAGCCATGGCATCAAAGTCAGTTGTGTAGAAGCGGGGTGTGAGGATTGTCTCCTTAACAGGTGCCTTTACGCCGGGACGGAGCTCCTCGAAGCCAGAGCCAGGGGTGGCGGATGCTGGGGCAGTGCTGACCATGGAAGTGCGGCAGTCGTGCAACGCAAAAGTGCCCAGGACAATGGGCATTTCCCCCACTCTACTAACACAGCCCCTCCCATGGGTCCACCTCTGTTACAGAGGCAAGAGCAAGAGAGTTGGTTCCCTTCTGCTCAGTTGGGGCCTAGCCATTTCTGGCCATGGAGCCGTTGCACCACCCGGGCCGACAGCAGGGCTAAGCTGGCACGCTTCTCGTCAATAAGAAACGGTTCCAGCAGGGAAGGTTCTTTGCCTGAGTCTGCCAGGGCGAAGGTTTTCCGACTGTTAATGTCGGGTTGGTCAAAGCAGAGCCAGAAGCGCCGCAAACCTGGTAGCTCACCTAAAATCTGCCAGCACTGACTACCCACCACGGGCATGGGGCCCTCCTTCAGGTGAAGCTTTGGCTTTGGTCCTCCCTGGTGACCACAGGCCTGGGTGATGGCTGGCATAAGCAATTGGGGAACAAACTCATCAAAGGGCTTGTCCTCTGGTTGAGATTGTTTTTTTGCCCCTTTCTTGACTGCTGCCTTCCCCTTCGCCCCAGTCCCTGAACCAGGAGCTGGAGAGGCTTTTGAGTCTCTAGTCAAAGGACTGTGTGGTGGCGAATGATGCTCATCATAGGGCTGAATCAAGACCTTAGATGTGTAAGACCACCGTTCACCAGACTTCAGACTGTGGTGGCTCCCAATCATCCCGGCGGGGGGAGGATGGAGGGGCAGCATCTGGTGCCTGCTCGGGGTGCACCACCCGGAAAGGCACATTCACAAGGGTGATGGGATTGTCCGGATTGAACCCATGGTCCCTCCACTGGGCTGGTTCCGGGTTGACCTGCTCCTCTATGGGCCCTTCTTCCTCCTCACTGCTGGCTTGGGATGAGCGGCGCCGTTGCAACAGGTGTTCTGTCTGCATCAGTACCCCCACAGTGGTAGCTCCCAAGGTCACACCAAGGCTGGTGCTCAGTAACACCCATCCGCCAATGGCTAGGGAAGGGGTTGTCCAGGTGAGCATCTGCAGTTGCCGTGGCTGGCGCAGATTGTGAAGCCCCACCCACAAGGCCAATAGCCATGGGCTCAGCAGCACCAAGGTGGGCAGGGCAAGCTTCATGGTTGAGATGGTTGGGTCCCCATGGCCAAAGGAGGGACGTGGGGCTTCTTAACGGGACCGGGCCAACGCTCCAACTGCCCCAGTTCATAGCCCAGGCTGTCCAGGATGCGGATCACCAAAAAATCCACCATATCTTCCAAGGACTTTGGGTTCTGGTACCAGGCTGGAATGGGTGGTGCAATGTGGGCCCCTGCTTCTGCTAGTCGGGTGAGATTGCGCAAATGGATGAGTGTCCAGGGCATTTCCCTAGGAGCAATGATCAAAGGGCGCCGCTCCTTGAGTTGCACATCCGCAGCCCGCTCCAGCAGCTCCAAGGACACCCCGGCTGCTAAGCGCCCCACGGTTCCCATGGTGCAGGGCAAGATCAACATTCCCCGGACGGGATAGCTGCCACTGGCGATGGTGGCCCCTAGGGCATTCCAGGGATGGCAACGCAGCTCACCACCTTGGCAGCCACATTGCTGGCGCCAAAACACCTCCTGGGCAGAGGGGTGGCTGGGCATGGTGATTCCCTGTTCATCCTGCCAAACCTTGGCGCAGCCTCGACTGGCCACCAGCTCCACCTGCTCACCCCCATGGAGCAGCAACTGGAGAGCACGTAGGGCCAGCTGTTGGGCTGATGCACCAGTGATCCCCAACACAAGTGGTCCTGGGGCAGTCAAGGGTTCACCTCGGGTTCATCCTCCTCACCATCAGAGGCCGGTGGCACAAGAACCACCTCCGCCAGGCGATCCTCCATGGCCAAGCGTTGCAGTCTGATGCCAGTTGCCGCACGGGATTGTTGGGAGATCTGATCAGCCTGCAGGCGCACAATGACCCCCTGCTCACTCACCAACAAAACTTCCTCCGCATCCCCCAGGATGCACAGGCTGATGAGAACATCCCCATGGTCACGGAATTTGAGGGCACGGCGCCCCAGACCAGCCCGGGCCTGCAGGGGAAATTCATCCATGGCCACCCGCTTGCCACGACCGTGGGCTGAGGCCACCAGTACCCAAGGTGCTGAGCCAGCTTCAAGGTCCCCTGGCAGTACATCCATGCCGATGACCTGATCACCCTCCCGCAGCGCCATGGCTCGCACGCCCCGTGCTGTGCGTCCCATGGAACGGAGCTGCTGGTCATTTATGGACACATGGATGGCCATCCCTGATCGGGAGCCAATCAAAACACTGTCATCCACCCGAGCCAGGCGAACCCAGCGCAAGGCATCACCATCTTCCAGGTGAATGGCAATCAACCCATTGGCGCGAATGTTGGCAAATGCCCTAAGAGGTGTGCGTTTGATAAAACCTGCTTGGGTAAGCATGAGCAGGTACATGTTCTCATCACTGAAGTCCCTTACGGCCAGCAGGGAGGTAATGTCCTCGTCCCGGGTAATGGGCAATAGTTGAACGATGGGGAAGCCCTTAGCTGTACGACTGGCAATGGGCACTTTGTAAGCCGGTAGGTCATAGACAATGCCCCGATCACTGAACAACAACAGGGTGTCATGGTCGTTGCAGCTGATGAACAGACACACCTGCTCAGTGCTTTCACTGCGGGTTCCAGCCTTGCCCCGGGTGCCTAGGTTGGTGGCAGCAAACTCCCGCACGGGCATCCGTTTCAGATAGCCACCACTGGTGAGCAGCACCACAGAGCGCTCATTGGCAATAAGGTCAATGTCATCTAGATCCC
>RKSC01000135.1 GCA_007571085.1 Synechococcus sp. PNGco_S_binSS4 | reverse complement strand
GAATTAGGAGCACCAATGGGTGAGATTAGTGGCTTCAGGAATGGGGATGGCCGGACTAGTAGGCTGGTGGCCATGAGGCCATGGGTTTAGCACTAAATCAGAGAAATTGAACTAGCAGAGAAATTGATCTAGGCAAGACAAATGGCCCGGGTTTCCCTCCACTCCCCTTCCTAAGCCATCAACTTCTCATGTTCTGTGTCTCCGGGGAGTTTTACGCCACGAATGAAGGCTTCCCGCTGCTTCCAGGTGTCGCCACCAATTTGGCCTCTGGCAGGATTAACGCAGCGGTGTCCACCACCATAGGCGGTGTTGCAGACCAGGCCAGCCAGGTCAAGATTGTTACCATGGGCACCTGTAGACCAAAAGAGATGGGGACCAAGCCAACAGGCTTGACACACAGAGCAGCGACGCATAGATGAGGACATGGCAGCTCCTGAAGGAGTGCCATAATGATCCCTTACCAACCGGAGATGGTTTTGCAGCCAAAGTTACGGAAGACAGAAACAATGATTCATAATATGTAGCGATTGTTGCCTTTCCTCAAGGTTTATGAAGAAGTGGACAGGTGAAAACCTGACCTGCGCCTTTGTCCTGATTCAGAAGAAGGGAGAAGAAGGGAGCTGTAGGACTTTGGCCCCAGAAGATTTGGCCCCAGTAGAAGTGTTATGGGAGATTTTGTTCCTGCCCTGGTGCCCTTAAAACTTGGTCAGTACCAGTACCAAGCCCAATGGCTATTACAGCCCCTGCCATTGAGGTTTTTGAACTCTCGGTGAACAGGTGTTGATAAGTCATTTTGCCTAGGCTAGGCTGGTGGGCGCCTGATTGCCCTTGCGACCAAACTCCCCATGACCCTTGGCCTTCTCCCCTACCCAGCAGAAACCATGAATGCCCGTGTTGCTGGGTTTGCCCAGGAAGACCTGGCGCCCCGCAGCCATCGCCTGGATCATACCAGCAACGCTGATGAGTTGATTGATGCCGCCTACCGCCAGCTGTTCTTCCACACGTTTTCAGCAGATCGGGAGCCCTTTCTTGAATCACAACTCAAGAGTGGACAGATCAATGTGCAGCAGTTCATACGTGGTCTCTGCCTCTCAGAACGGTTTCAGCGCTGGGTGTACCCCTGCAATTCCAACTATGACGTGGTGGCCTATCTGGTGCAGCGCCTCTTAGGCCGTGAAGTGAATGGAGAGAAGGAGAAGATTGCCTGGTCCATTGTTCTTGCCCAGAAAGGGTTGGCTGGCCTGGTGGATGCCCTCCTCAATTCCCCCGAATACATGAACACCTTTGGGTTAGATACGGTTCCCTACCAGCAGCGCCGTCTCTTGCCCAGCCGCGCCATTGGCGTTGTGCCCTTCAATATCAGCTTGCCCCGCTATAGCACCTACTGGCGGGATGTGATGGCCAGCCAATCTGGGCCGCGGGTTTCTGCTGCCTGGGCAAATGGTGTACCTGCCCTGGGGAAAAAGTTGGGCCTTGGCCTAGCTGTTGTGGGCAGTATTGAGCTGGTGCGGGTGTTTCTCACTGTGGTGGTGGCCATTGGCTCCACGGCAGGCCACTGATCCGCACCCATCTCAGCAATGGGGGCACCAGAGCCCAAAACTGGCCCTGGCCCCCACAATCTGGATGTGGAGGCCACCTGGGCCATGGAGACTGCGCCAGCGTAGGCCGTTGGCGCAGACACCGCTGTCCACCAGTCTGGGCACTGCCCGGGTGGCTTGCCACTGGCTAATTTCTGCTGCTGTGCAGTCAAGACCAGCACCGGCAGCCAGGGTAATGACATTGGCAGCTGTGTCGGCCTGGAATAGAGCCGCAGCAAGGCTTGGGTCGCTCTTGATGCGCTCCAGAAAGGCGGGGATCTGCGCTTCCGACATGATTGACAGAAGGGAGACAGCAAACTCAGTCTAAGCCCTCAAGTGAGGGGGTAGATCAAAGAGGAAGTCATGAATGTAGGCCTCGGTCCAGGCTGGGCCATAGAAGCGGCTGAGCATACCTCGAGCCGGATCCTTCTCAGCCCGGTAGTCCGTGTAGCGCCGCTGTCCTGCAAAGAGCAATAGGGACCGCTCCTCCGACACTGGCTCCGCTGCTGTCACCAGGTCCAGATACAGGTCCAAATACTCCCGGAAGGCAGGGAAAACCGCCTCATCCAGCAGGGTGGTTTCTCCCAGGGGAAGGCGGGTCCAGAGGAAGCCATCAGAGAAGTAGGGCTGTGCCTCCGCAGGAATAGGGCCGCCATCCGGCAGTCGGTGGCGCCAGCGCTGGAAGATGGGCTCCAGTTGCTCCCAAACCGGGGCAGTGTGGTGGGAATCCTGCTTCAGCACAGGTTGCAGGTCGAGGGCCAACAAGTGTCCACCCGCAAGGGTGACCAGATCTGCCCCAAAAAACGGCAGCTCATAGTGATGGTCAGGGTTGATCACTAAGTTGAGCACCTGGGGAGTGGGATCAGCAGCCACACAGGCTGCCCGCGCTTGACGAATGCCCCGGGCCTTCACCGCCCAGCTGCGGGTCACCACCTCAACAGGTCGAGCTTTGGAGCCAGTCTGGGCCCGGCGTTCCCTAAAGCCCTCTGGAATGGCGTAGGGCTGGATGGTGCTCAGCCGCTCTTTTAGACGTTGCTGGGCATGGTCTAGATAGGGCTGCCAAAACCAGTTCATGGGTTGTCCTTAAGAGGGTGGGATTCGGGAAAAAGAAATTCATGGAGAAAGCGATCCGCCCAGCTCTTGCCGAAGTAGCTGGCAAATAGTCCATGGGCAGGGTCCTTCTCTGCGCTGTAGCAGGCATAGCTGCGCTGCAGTGCTTCCACCTGGGCCTGCTGGCTGGCATCAGGCTGCTCAGCATCGTGGAGTGTCCAATAGGCCTGCAGCAGCAGCTCAAAAGCTTCTTCTAGGCTCTCCCCCAGCTCTTCCACCGAACCACGGGCGAAGAGCAACCAGGGGGAAAAGTAGCGATTGGCTTGGTAGTGGCGCATTTCTTCACCAGTGGCCAAGGCCGGGAACCGTTGTTGCAGCACCTTCAGTTCCCCCATGTAGCGCTCCAGGTAGGAGAGATCTTGACGGAGGGGCTGGAAATCCATGACCGCCACCAGGCGATCCCGCACTCCAAAGTGCAGCAGGTCAATGCCCAGCAGGGGCTGTTGCCGATCAGTGGTGGGGAAGGCCACTGCATTGAACACCTGCAGGGTCTGGCCCGCATCCAGGCGGGTGGCCCGCAGGCGACGAATGCCTGCCATGGACCAAGCCCAGCTATGAATCACCCCCTGTTTCCTTGTGGAATAGCATTCCGCCAACTCCCTGGGCACCTGCAGAGGCACGCCAGAGCGGGCCTTGATGTCACTGGTGAGCTTGTCCAGGAAGCGGTTGAACATGTCATGGGCCAAGCCAGAAGACCATGGTAGCTTTTCGCCACCAGATGCTTAGCAGCGCTGCTGGGCAGCCCGGCGCAGCTCCTCAAGCTCCTCAAGGGGTGTGCAACGGGTTTCTGTGGCGTAGCTAATCAAATTGGGACCATCCATCAGTTGGACTGTTCCCACCCGCACCCGCACATCTTCATTGATAAACCAACAGCGCTCAGTTCCGGTGTTGCGGTCGTAGATGGTATCAATGGTGAGCAAGCCGTCGGTGTTAAAGCGGTAGGCGCTGATCACGGGTGTGGCCTCCACATAGCCCACATCCCGCACCAAGCGCCCATGGCCGGGGTGTTCCCCGGGTAAATCCACCAGCACGGCGCCATAGCGCTCATCAGCCGGGCCTTTCTTGTGGTTGCCTTGCCATTGAAAACGCGCCCCAATGGTGGCAGCGCTGGCGGGAATACCCTGCTGGGCGCAAACCCTCTCCACAACCTCGTCATCCTGCTCAAGCAGGGTAATGATCAAGTTGGATTCACCGGATTGGTCAGGGGAGAAGTCAAAATGATGCACACTGCGCACAGAGAGCCAGGTTCCGGCACTGAGGCGCAGGAAGTCCGCCATGGAGCGGGGTGGTGAAAAAATCAACAACCCAGGGCAGGTACTGCCCATAGTGCCCTGTTGCTGTCAGAAGCTGGTGGTATAGCTGGGCAAGCATCTTGCACTCCATGGCTCCTCAGCAGTGGTCCCACACCCCAGCCGCCCACCCCATTACAGGGGCATGTAGGGGCAATGTTGATCTACGGGGTGTCCACCTGCGGGGCCATCAGATGGGGGCTGTGGATCTCCGTGGTGTCAAGCTCTGCCGGGCTGACCTGAGGGGTGCCGATTTGCGGGAGGCCCAGCTGGAAGGTGCCGATTTGAGCCTGGCCCGCTATGACCGCTTCACCCGCTGGCCATCAGACTTTGACTATGGCCGCTCCGGTGCTGTGGGTCCTGGGGCTCACCTGAGTGGTGCTTTTCTTAACACAGCTGATCTACGGGGTATGGACCTGCGGGGGGCTGCCATGTTGGGGGTCTACCTAAGTGGTGCAGATTGCCGGGGTGCTCTGATGCAAGATATTGGCTTTGCCAATGGTGACCTGCGTCGTAGCCGCTTCTGCGGTGCCTTAATGGCAGGGAGCCGCTTTGGTTATGCCCAGTTGGAGGGCTGCGATTTCCGGGCTACTGATCTACGGGGAGCGGATCTCACTGCCGTAGAGAGCATTGCGGGGGCCGTGTTTACAGGGGCCTTGGGTCTGGAGGAGCTGGGTGGTGACCTGCTGGGGCGTTCCTATCAGGAGCTTGATTGTTGGAACCCCCTGGCCCGCTGCACCACCCGGGAGAGCCTAGTGGGGGCACAGCTCCATGGCTGAGCGCTTTGACGGTCTGTTTAGCTGGTTGGATGAGCAGGAGGCCATTGAGGTGCTCAGCAGACCTGCCGGGGAGCTACCCAACCCTGCCCTTCAGTATGTGGCGGCCACCCGTCTAGGGGCCGCCAGCAGCCCCCAATCTCTCCAGGCCCTTCTGGCTGCAGCGGCATGGTCTGGCCATGGGATCAATGGGCGCCTGACACGGCGCAAGGCCCTAGAAGCCCTGGGCCGTCGCCCCCATCCCCAAAGTCTGGTACGGGTGCTGGATGGCCTGAACAGCGATGATCCCGGAGCAGTGGTCAGTGCTGCCAATAGCGTCTCCCGCCTCTGGGCTGCCGGCCAGACCATGGACTCAAGCCAGCTCACAGCTGCCCTGGTGGCAGCCCTGAAGGGTCCTGGCACCCAGCAGCGTGCTGTGATTCAGTGCCTCACCCGCCTGGAGCTCCATGGAGCTAAGGCTGCCGTAGAGACCCGCATCAACCATGGGGACCGCCTCCTGGATGGGGCGGTCCGGGCCTATTTGGTGCGCCATGGTGGTGGTAAGGATCTGTTGCAGCCCGTGTTGGCACGCCTCCAGGATGGGGAAGCAGGGCAGCGGCGCACGGCGGTCATTGATCTGGCTCTAGCGGCTCAACCGGAGCATCTGGCAGCAGTGGTGCGCACACCGGTCTCCATGCCCCTACGGGCCATGACGGCTTTCTCCTTGGCCCGCCGCGGTCTCGCCAATGGCCTGGCCCCGGCACCGTTGGCAGCTCTGCTAGATGAGCTTTGCCATGATGATCCCCGTCAGTTGAGGCTCATTGGCACACCCCAACCCAGAGAAGACACCCCTGCCGGCTGGGCCCAGCTGTTGCTGCAACGGGATGAAAACTGCCAATACGGTGCTGCTGCAGGCATTCTCCACCAGTCCAAAGCTAACCAGTCGGTGATTCTGGAGTACCTGCACCACCACCATGGCAATGACTATGGTGGCCACTACATGGTCATGCGCCTGGTGGGTCTAGCCGGCCATCAGGAGCGGAGCCTGTGGCTGCAACAGGGGTTGGAGCAAACAGCACCCCAGTACCAGAAGTCGCGCATTGCTGCAGCGGTGGCCATGGGAGAGCTGGCCCTTACGGACCAGCGGGGAGCCCTGGAACGCCTCAATAATCTCTCCAATGGGGAGCAGTTGTACTGGGCCACGGGTCTGGCTCTTTCCCTTCTTGACGGTGAGGCCACCAGCTCCTGGGCCGTGAGAATTCAGAGCCTTAACCTGGGGACACCATGGCCTCATCACCAAAACCAATGACTTCCCTGCTGCGGCGACTGTTCACCGATAACCGCCGTGATGGGTCGCGAATGGTCAGCAGTGCCCTGCTGGTGACCACTGGAGGACTGCTGTACCTGGATCATCCCCTTGGCCGGGCCGTGACGGTTGGGGCAGGGGTCTTGACGTTGATTTTATTCCTGCTGTACTTGGGCTTGGAGAAGAAACGCTGAGGAACCAAACGCTGGGGAACCAGGGGTTCCCCATGGCGGGCCAAGGGGCCTTTACACGGCGCTGCCCTCCAGCTTGCGGATGCGCAGAGGTTGGCTCACTACCCGTAGGTTGCGGAGCGTTGCAAACAGATCATCGGGCATGTTTCTTGGCAGGTCCACCGTGCTGTGTTCATCAAAAATGTGAATACGACCAATGGATTGCCCCTTGATGCCAGCTTGATTTGCCAAAGCACCAACGATGTTGCCAGGCTTAACCTTGTGCTTCCAGCCCACCTCAATGCGGTAGCGCTCCATGTTGGCAGCCACCGGACGGGACTGGCGTCGAGAGCTGGGGCGCGGCAAGTGGTCTTGGTGTGAAAGCTCAAATGGTTGAGTACCTTGCATCAACTGAGCCAAGGCTGCAGCAATGTGCTCTGCAGGCAGGTTGTTTTCCGCGCTGAGCTCCTTCACCAGCTGGGCAAAAAGGGGCACATCAGCACCATCTAGGGCAGAGAGAATGCGCTCCTTGAACCGTTGGCGACGACGGTCATTCACCATTGCCGTATCAGGGAGTTCCATCACCTCCAACCGCTGACCAGTGACACGCTCAATGGCTTGCACCTGGCGGCGCTCCCGGGGTGTGGCCAACAGCAAGGCCTGGCCCTGCCGTCCTGCTCGACCCGTACGGCCAATGCGGTGGATGTAGGCTTCCGCATCCAAGGGGGGATCGTAATTCACCACCAGGGTGATGCGCTCCACATCAATGCCCCGGGCCGCCACATCCGTAGCCACCACCACATCCAGCTGACCAGATCGCAAGCGCTCGATCACCTGTTCCCGCTGACTTTGGATCACATCCCCACTAAGAGCTGCGCAGCGATAGGCATGGCTACTCAGCTCAGCGGCCACCTCCACTGTGGCTTGCTTGGTGCGCACAAAAATCATGGTGGCTTCGCTGGCTTCCGCCTCCAGAACCTGGATCAAGGCTTGGCGCTTTTGGGAGGCATGGACCATGAGCAGCCACTGGTGAATGCGCTGGGTATCTGCTTTTGAGGTGGCAATAGTCACCTCTGCAGGGTCATGGAGAAACCGTCCGGAGAGCTGACGCACCTCAGGGGGCATGGTGGCGGAGAAGAGCACCAGCTGGCGCTCCTGGGCTGTGCGCTCCAGGATCCAGGTCACGTCATCAATAAAGCCCATGCGCAGCATCTCATCAGCCTCGTCCAAAACCAGGCTGCGCAGGCCAGAGAGATTCAGTGTGCCCTGGCGCATGTGATCCATCACCCGTCCTGGAGTGCCCACCACGATTTGGGCACCACGGCGGAGGCCTTGAATCTGGGGACGAAAACCACTGCCCCCATAGATGGGCAAGACCCGTAAGCGAGGCATGTGGGCACCGTAGCGCTCAAAGGATTTGGCCACTTGCAGGGCCAGCTCCCGAGTGGGTGTGAGCACCAACACCTGGGGCAGGTGCTGGTCAGCCTCCAGATTGTGTAAGCAGGGCAGGGCAAAGGCAGCGGTTTTGCCGGTGCCAGTTTGGGCCTGGGCAATCAAGTCACGGCCCTGGAGCAGAAGGGGTATGGCCTGGGCCTGAACAGGGGAAGGATGGCAATACTTGCTGTCAGTGACAGCTTGGAGCAGGGCAGGGTGCAGGCCAAAGCCACCAAAGCCGTCTGCAGACTCAGCAGCCGACAACATTGGGTCCGTTGTCATTGGTATCAATAGGGGGTTGTCCGGGAGAGCAGCGACAACCCTTTGCCTAAATGTTCAGCAACCCTAGACAACAGGCTGCTGCTTATGGCAGTGAGCTGAAGCATCAATCCATCCTGCTTGTTGACAGAAACAGTCACATACAGGAATTGCAGCGACCCTAGCACAGCATCACTAAAAGGGTGCTTGATCTGCTGAGTTCAAGTACGCAGCCAGTGGGTGGTGCCGTCAGGGCGGTCAATAAGGGTGATGCCCTGGGCAAGAAGTTCTGCCCGGATGCTGTCCGCCGTGGCGAAGTCCCTTTTTTGCCGGGCAAGGAGCCGTTCCTCAATGGCCTGGGCAATGGTGGCTTCATCCCCATGGACTGCCCTGGGGGCTGTGGTGAAACTGGCTTGTAAACCCAGCACCCCTGCCAGCTGCACCAGGCTGCGCCAGGAACCTTCCAATTCTTGATCCTGGATGGTCACCCCTTCACCCCGCTGCAGGCCATGGGCCAAGGCCCGCAGGGGGCGTGCCAAGGCAAACAGCACGGCCAGGGCACCAGCGCTGTTGAGGTCATTGTCCAGAGCAGCGGCAAAGGCCCCATGGGACTCCAGGCAGTACTCCTGGGGATGGTTCCAGCCCAGCTGGGGACCATAATCCTTACCCACCCGCAAGGCAACCTCTAAGCCAAGCCAACCACTGGTGGCAGCGGCAATGGCCCCACGGGTGAAGTCAAGGGGCTTGCGGTAATGGGCCTGGAGAACAAACAGGCGCAAAGCCATGGGGTTCACCCCCTCATCCAACAGGGCCTGGATGGTGGTGAAGTTGCCCAGGGACTTGGACATCTTGTCCCCATTCACATTGACCATGCCGTTGTGCAACCAGAAGCGGGCCAGGGGCTTGCCTGTGGCTGTTTCTGATTGGGCAATTTCATTCTCGTGGTGGGGAAAGATCAGGTCTGCCCCGCCCAGGTGGATGTCAATGGTGTCCCCAAAGGCCTGCTGCACCATGGCCGAGCATTCAATGTGCCAACCGGGCCGCCCCGGTCCCCAAGGGGAGGCATAACTGGGCTCACCGGGGAGAGCTGTTTTCCAAAGGGCAAAATCAAAGGGGTGGCGCTTGCGGTCACCAGCTTCTGCACCCAGACGACCACTGGCACCCTCCTTCTGTTGGCTCAGATCACGGCCACTCAACTTGCCGTAATGTTCAGCTTTCATGACCGCAAAGTACACATCCCCATCGGCTGAATAGGCTGCTCCTTGGGCTTGCAATTTGGTAATGAAAGCGCAAATACTCTCCAGGCAGCGGGTGGCCCGTGGGTAATCATCGGCCCGCAGAATGTTAAGGGCATCCATCTCAGCAAAGAAGCTGGTGATATTCCGCTCAGTGACACTTTCCACACTGCTGCCTTCAGCCTGGGCTCTCTGGATAATTTTGTCGTCAATGTCAGTGAAGTTTTGGATAAAACGCACGGAAAAGCCACGCCAGCTTAAGTAGCGGCGTAGCAGGTCCCACACGATGTAGCTACGGGCATGGCCTAGGTGGCAGCGGTCATAAACTGTGACCCCACAGCAATAGATGGAGACCGCTGGTGGGTTGTGCGGGGCAAAGACCTCCAGATCACGGCTGAGGGTGTTGTAAAGCCTGAGAGCCACGGTTGCAGTAGGAGCAAAGTCAAAGGAGTAGAGGTCAATTTAGACGCTCACTCATAACAACCATCACCCCTAACCCTGTACCTACTTGGCATCCTTCCAATTGGCCCCTGCTCTCACATCCACTTTAAGGGGTACACGCAGGGGCAGGGCAGTTTCCATGGTGTGCTGCACCATGGCCATCACCTCTGGACATGCCTTTGGATCCACTTCCAGCACCAGCTCGTCATGAACTTGCAACAGCAACTGGACGGGCAGATCAGCTAGGGTTTTGTGGAGCTTGACCATGGCCAACTTGATAATATCCGCACTGGAGCCCTGAATGGGGGCATTGGCTGCGGCCCGCAACAGCTGGGCCTCTAAGCCACCCCGGCGGGCCCGGCTCAGGTCAATGGCCAGGGGGTCACAGCCCCCATATTGCCCCAGTCCCTGGGGTGAGAAGTGAAACACCCGACGGCGCCCCAGCAAGGTTTCAACATAACCCTGGCTCAGGGCCAAGCGCTCCTGCAATTCCAAAAAGGCAAACACCCGCTGGTAGCGGCTGCGGTAGCGCTCCAGAAAATCTTGGGCCTGGGCCCTGGAGACTCCGGTGGCCCGGGCAAACCGTTGGGGACCCATGCCATAGATCACCCCAAAGTTGATGGTTTTACCCAGGCGGCGCTCTTCAGCATTGATCTCCTCCTTCCCCAGCAGGATCTGGGCGGTGAGTCTGTGAACATCGTCTCCTTTGTTATAGGCCTCCAGGAGCAGGGGCTCTTCCGAAAGGTGGGCCAGAATGCGCAGCTCAATCTGGGAGTAGTCTGCGCTGATCAGCTGCCAGCCCGGCTGGGGGAGAAAGGCCTGGCGCACCTGACGAGCGAATGGGGTGCGGATGGGAATGTTTTGCAGGTTAGGGTTGCTGCTGGAGAGCCGCCCGGTGGCGGTGGTGGCTTGATTGAAGTCTGTGTGAACTCGACCCGTTGTTGGCTCCACCAGAGCTGGCAATGCATCCACATAGGTGCTCTTCAGCTTGCTAAGCATTCGGTGCTGCAGAATCAGGGGCACCACCGGGTGGTCATCCGCCAGCCGCTCCAAGACGGTGGCATCAGTGCTGTAGCCGGTTTTGGTCTTACGGGACTTGCGCCGGTCCAGCTGCAGTGTGTCAAAGAGAAGATGGCCCAGCTGTTTGGGTGAGGCCAGATTGAATACAGAACCTGCTGCCCCATAGGTTTTCTGCTCCAACTGGTCCAACTCCACCGCCAGTTGCTCAGAAAGCTGCTGTAGGTAGCCGCAGTCAATGGAGATTCCCGTGGCCTCCATCTGGGCCAGCACCAGCTCAAGGGGCATCTCCACCTCAGTTAGGAGGCAGTGCAGTGGTTCACCTGCTTCCATGAGGTCATGGCGGAGGATGGTGCTCAGGCGGCGGGTGAGGTGCACGTCCATGGCGCAGTACTGGGCTACGGCATTCACCTCCACTGCAGCAATGGTCTTGTGGCTACCCACCAAGTCCTGGTAAGTGGTGGGTAAAAAACCAAAGTGACGCTGCGCCATGTCACTGAGGCTGTGGCGACCAGCGGGATCCAACAGGTAGTCCGCCAGCATGGTGTCCACCACCACTCCCTTCAGGCTCAGGCCATGACGCAGCAGGATGAGCCGGTCGTACTTGGCATTTTGTAAGCACTTGGGATGTGCAGGGCTGGCAAGCCATGGGGCCAGACGGGACAGCACCAGCTGCAGTTCCAGCTGGGGGACGGTCTCCTCCCCATGGGCCAGGGGGATATAGGCCACAGCATCAGCTGCCTCCCCCCAACAGACACCAATGCCCACCAGCACTGCCTGGAAGGGATTTAGGGCAGTGGTTTCCGTATCCAGTGCCACAGGCTCCGCCGGATCCTGGAATGCCTCTAAGCAGATGAGCAACCTGTCCAGGGCCGCTTCCGTGGTGATCAGCTGGGGCTTCAGCTGGGGACCACCGGGAACTGGACCATCTGCATCCAGTAAAGGCAGCTGGGCCTCCACACCGGTCTGGCCTGTTACCTCATCACTGGCATGGGTGGCATGGTGGTGACCAGTGGCCACTGGAGGGAAGGATCCACCAAAGCAGCGGCAAAATCTCTCCAGCTGTCTGCTCAGGCTTTGCAACTCCAGCTGGTGTAGCTGGGTGGCCAGAACTGGGCCATTCACCCCCACCAGGCCCAGCTTGGGGAACTCATCTAGGGGCACATCCAAACGGATGCGCGCCAGCTGGCGGGAACGAAAGGCACTATCTCGACCGGTATGCAGCTTTTTGGCCAGACTGGGCTTCATGGTGGCCAGGGCACCGTAAATGGTCTCCAGATCCCCATGGTCCGCCAACAGGGCCACAGCGGTTTTAGGTCCAACCCCCCGCACACCGGGGATGTTGTCGCTGCTGTCACCAGTGAGGGCCTTGAGGTCCACCACTTGCCCAGGGGACACCCCCAGTTTTTGTTGAACTGCCGCCTCATCCACCAGGCCAATGCCCCTACCACCGTAGGGTCCACCGCCCATGTAGAGACAGGCCACATCTTGATGGTCATCCACCAGCTGGAATAAGTCCCGATCACCACTGAGAATGCGCACCCGCCAGCCCTGGTCCACAGCCTGGTGTGCCACAGCAGCAATTACATCATCGGCCTCAAAGCCAGGTGCCATGCAAATGGGGAGACCCAGGGCCTCCTTGAGCAGGTGGCGCAGGTTGAGCACATCCTGGTAAAATTCCTCCGGCGCCTGGCCCCGGTTGGCTTTGTATGCGGGATCCAGTAGGTGGCGAAAGGTGGGCTGCCCGGTGTCAAAAGCAACAACAACCCCTTGGGGCTCCAGCACCTGGGTGGTATCGAGAAGCGCTTTGAGGAAGCCGTGGGTGACACTGGTGGGAATGCCCCGGCTGGTGCTCAGCCCCTCGCCGCGCTTGGCCAGTGCGTAGTAACTACGAAAGGCCAGGGAGTGCCCATCCACCAGCAGCAGCAGGGGTGCATCGGCCATGGGAACAAGACACAGGGCAAGGCCACAAGCCTGCCATGGACAGGGCAGTACCTAACCTAAGTAGATGCCCCATCAGTGGGGCCAACTGGCCGGTGCTGGAGACCAGCTAGGGCCTGGGCAGCAGCAGCTTGCTCCGCCTGACGGCGGGATGGACCACGACCACGACCCAGTAGGCAGCCAGCCACACTGACCTGGGCGGCAAAACGCTGGGGGTGGCCATGGGCTGGCTCCACCTCCTCAGTGATGTATGTGGGCAGACAACCATGGGCTGCCTGGCTCCATTTCTGTAGGGCTGTTTTCCAGTGATGGTGCTGAGGGTTGTCCAACAGCTCTTGGGCCAAGGGCAGCCAGTGGGTCTCCAGCCAAGGATAGAGTTCCACCAGCCCATCCCCACCGGAGAGCCGCAGGGCTTGGTGCAGTGCCCCCAGCAAGGCCTCACAGCTTCGCGCCAAGATGGAGGTCACCGCTACGGGATCGTGGTGGGCTGTGGAACCCATGCGGATCAAGGGCTGAAGATGGATGGCCTGGGCCAGGCAGGCCAACTCCCGATTACTCACCAGCTGGTTGCGCACACGGGAGAGGTCCCCCACGCTTAACTCCGGCCAGTGTTTGTGCAGCAGGCTGGCTGCCAAGAGACGGAGCACCGCATCTCCGTAGAACTCCAGCCGCTCGTTATCAAAGCCCAGACCTGCGGAGCTATGGGTCAATGCCTCATCCACAAGAGCAAGTGCTGGTTTTGTGGAAAGGGAGCTCAGGCCAAGGCGCTGCACCAGGGTCTGGAGTTGCTCTTGGCGCTGGCAGCTCAGGGAAGGGGATGGAAAGCAGGACATAAGCCGGGTTCTGTTCCTGGGGAAGACTCCATTGGGTTTGGACCCCGCTCCAGGGGCGACTATCTCTCTAGGGCCTGTGTTACCACAGGTCTCAAGCGGCAGTTTTAGTAGAACCGGCAACATGGCCAGCCTTGGTTCTTCGCCTTGCTCCCGGCTGGGGTTTACCGAGCCAGCACCTCTCGATGCTGCTGGTGCGCCCTTACCGCACCTTTGCACCCTTACCTGTGCCTAGGCAAAAGCCGTAAGCCATCGGCGGTGTGTTTCTGTGGCACTATCCTCACGGTCACCCGCACTGGGCGTTACCCAGCAGGCCTGGCCATGGGGGAGCCCGGACTTTCCTCAGCACAAACTGAAACTAGGATCAGCTGTGCCGCAGTCGCCTCGCCTCCTTTCCATCATTGAGTGTAGGGAGTAAAGTGGACAGATGGTGTCTACTGTGACACCTCTGTGACATGGTGAGGCTGTGGGGGCTGTGGCTCAGTTGGATAGAGCAGGGCTTTCCTAAAGCCAAGGTCGTGGGTTCGAGTCCCGCCAGCCCCGTCCCTCATCTCTTGGCTTACAAATCTCTTGGATTACAGAGCCACATTGCCAACCGCCGTGATAGCGCTAGAATTAAGGTCTTAGCGGTTGATACCGTGACCCAGATTCATGACCTGCGTCTACGGCTGCTGGTGCAGCAGGAAAGTGACCGCATCATCCACGAACAGGCTGAAGAGCTGGATCTCTCAGTTGTCCAGGCCCGAAGCCTTTGCTGGCTGGCCCTACTAGCGGAGGCCCATGAGGAGCAGGCCTGTGACGCGGAGCGGCGCGGTAACACGGAGCAGGCCATGGGATGGTTTGCAGATGCCATGCGGCTGCGTGATGCAATCCAACTGGTCAGCTCCATTGAAATCCCACTTCCTGAGCGGAGTGATCAGGAGCATTTCCGTGGGGGGACATGACCCATCTCCATTGAAGATGGCCCAGGCTCTGGAACCATTGACAGGTTGACAGACCTCTGGTGAAGCCCCCATGTGGGAAAAACCTTGGCTTTGATGGGGAAATGGGGGAAACCTTCTCAAAGCTTAGCTGCACTAGGGCTGTTTGGTCCAGGGGCTGCTGATCTTCAGTCCCTAGCCACCATGGTGGCTAGGGTGCTGGAGGGGAGATGGGGCAAGGGAGTAGTCCACCATTGCCGATTTGTAACATACCGATTGCAACATATGAACCCTCACCTCTTTTCTGTAGGGTCCCTGGTGCAGCCAATCTTCATATTAAATTGACCTGAATAGCCTGAATAGGTGTATGTGGTGGCCAGACCTAGGCAAGTTGCTGGTAAATTAGCTCTGAAGTCAATTAGCTCTGAAATCAATTAGTTCTGAAATCAATTAGTTCTGAAGTGGATTGGTTCTGTTAGTTCTTAGTTCTGTTAGTTCTGAAACTTAGTTCTGAACCTGTCCACCACCAGCTGTCCACCACCTGTTTAATGGGCAATCCTGGGTGTTCTTTAGGGGCTGGCAATGGCACGGACGGGCCAGCTTCACCAGCCAATGGGGGGTTTGTTCAGAAGTCTGGTTCGTCAACCAGCTCAATGGGGAAGGAGATGCGCTCCAGCTGGGAGGCCGAGAGTCGTCGAGACCATGCCTGAGGCACCAGGCTATTCCAGTGAAACCCTGCTGCCTTGGCAAGGTTCCTCTGCCCATAGCTCACCTTAGCTTTATACAGCCTGCGAGGTTGTTGGGCCTCCAGGAGCAACCCCTCCAGATCAGCACAACGGGCAAGCACCTGTGCCAGATAGGTGCAGTCTGTTAGGGCACGGTGGGTTGCCCAGACGGGAATTCCATGGGCCAAGGCCAAATCCTGCAAGGAGGGCTTGGGTTTCAAATTCAGGTGGGACGGCCATAGGATGTCATCACAGGTGCACAACCAGGGCAGGGGCAAAGGCGGCAACGGTGGTCGCCCAAACCAAGGCCGATCAAAGGCAACATTGTGGGACACTGCCATATCAGCGGTTTTGGCCATGGCCCCACATAGGCTCAAGGCCTCCTGCCAAGGCTGAGGATGGTGGCTGGCGGCCACTGCAATCCCATTAATCCGCTCAACCGGGTTCTTAGCCACCGGAAACAGGGTGGACACTTGGCCAAGGGTGGTGCGCAGTGGTACGGAAAACAGCACTGCCCCAAATTCAATGCAGTGATCCTCCATGGGATTGAGACCCGTGGTCTCCAGATCCAGAATCAGCAGAGTTGTGGGCACAGATGGTGTGGTAATTGCCATCAGCTAGAAGGAGCCTCCATCTAGGCTGGGATCAATTGTCCAATGGCCATGGCAATCGGTGTCGGGGATCAAGCCCCGGATTTTCAGCTCCCCTCCAGCCAGGGGGGGACCATCCGCCTGCAAGACCTACGGGGTCAGCCCGTGGTGGTGTTTTTCTACCCCAAGGATGACACGCCAGGTTGCACAACGGAGGCCTGCAGCTTTCAGGAGAATCTGGCCCAATTCCAAAACCTAAAAGCCACTGTGTTGGGCATTTCTGGAGATGACTTGAAAAGCCACCAGCGTTTTGCTGCTAAGCACAACCTCACCTTCCCCTTATTGGCGGATGTGGGCAACCTGGTGCGACAACGCTTCGGAGTGCCCCCTGCTTTATTTCTTCCTGGTCGGGTTACCTATGTGATCGATGGGGAAGGGGTGGTACGCCTGGTGTTCAATTCCCTACTCAAAGCCACGGCCCATGTGCAGGAGGCTAGGGCCTGTCTGGAGACATTGGCCACTTGACCAGTTTGCCTTCCCATTGGCGCCAGCTGGATAATGTCTGGATGGCTGTGCCCCCGAGAGCAGTGGGCATCATCCAATTCATCGGCGGCAATGGACTAGCAGTGCAACCCCAGTGGAGCTACCGGCGCTTGCTGGCCGCTTTTGAAGCCCAAGGTTGGGGGGTGCTCACATGGACCTATCGCCTCAGCCTGGACCATCAGCAGCAAGCCAATCAAGCCTCCCTGGATCTGGAGCGGGTGTTACGGCGGGAGCCGGGCCTATCTGGCCTACCCCTGTTGAGGCTGGGCCACAGCCTGGGCTGTAAGCTGCTGCTCCTATCCCCTGATGGTGGCCTGGGCTGTGGTGGTGCTGCTCTACTGAGCTTCAATAACTACTCAGCAGGGCGCTCCATTCCCCTGGTAAATCAGCTGGGGCCGTCCTTGGGTCTCACCGTGGAATTCAACCCACCTCCACGGCGCACCCTGGAACTGGTGGCTGAGCGCTACCGTCAGGTCCACAACCTGGTGGTGCGTTTCCGTGATGACACCATTGACCAGAGCCCACGGCTCTATGAACAGCTGAAAGCCAGAAGCGGCGATCAAAGCCAGCTGTTGGTGCTACCAGGCAAGCACACCACCCCTGCCAGCACGGGTTTGCGCCAGCAAGTGCTGGGCATGGCCCATGACCCCAAAGGGCGACGAATTAAGCGGTTGGTCAGCCAGGTGCTGGAGCTGAGCCGGGAATGGGTGGCTCCGTCCTGACAACCCCACAGCCCATGAATTCACAGACAGATTCACAGAGAGAACTGGCCCAGGGTTCATGTCCTAAATTCCCATCTTTCTAATTCTCTGTCACCTGGGGCCAATCATGTCGTTCCTCCCATGCCCTAGAAAATCTTTATTTAACAGACTCCACATTCCCTGCTCCCAGAACGTTTAATAGATTCTCCTGGGTCAGGGTTAATGATGGGGCGGGAAACAGGTAAGCCCAAAGTTAACCCCCTAGGGGCACTATGGTTTACCCTGGGCCTTGGTGCAATGGTACTGGGAGGTTTGGGTATTGTGGTGCCCCTGGTGCACACAACACCATTTCTGCTGGTGGCAGCTTTTGCCTTTGCCCGCTCCTCCAGGCGCTGGTCTAGGTGGCTACTGTCTCACCCCTTGTTTGGACCAATCATCCAAAACTGGCGCCAGCACGGTGCCATTGCCATGGGCAGCAAGAGCATCAGTGTGGCATCCATGGCCGCGGTCTTTGCCCTGTCTCTGGCCCTCAGGGTTAGCCCCATAATCCTTGTGGTGCAGGGGGTGGTCCTGAGCGGGGCAGCTCTCTTTGTACTATCCCGGCCCTTGCCACCCCACCACTGAGCCCCACCACTGAGATAGCCTGCTTCCGTAGAATATCAACCCTCAGCCTCACTGGCGTGGGTAAGGTGGTTTTTAACTGATGGAGAATAGCTGTCTACAGATATATCCTGCGGATAGATATCTGGCGGTTATCATATCAGAAGCAATGGGTAATCACTGGCTGTCTACAATAACTGTCTGGCCAATATGGCCATTCTATTCTTTATTCTTTTTGTCGTCCGCCAAGGGGCCTGCCGCAATCTCTGTTAAGGAGCAGGTTAGAGTCCTGTTCAATGTTGGGCGTTGCTGATGTGCTCAACGGAAAAAACAATCCCATGTGGAGATGGCCCGGTCCCGTTCGTCTTTCCTCGTCCCCTTGGGCTTCAGCAACCCTTGGCTCCTTCTGCTCTGCATCTGGATTGTGGCCACTGGCGCCGACCGCCTCTGGTTGGCTGTAGATCAGGGGATTCCTGCTTGGGATCCGGCTGATTACTTAAACAGTGCTGTTGACCACGGCCGGGCCTTGGGTCTCCTTCCCGGAGGAGGGTGGCCAGGATTGCAGCAGTTTCTGCACCTGTCTCCCAAGATTCCACCCATGGCATCCCTAGTGAATGGCAGTGCAATGGCCATCACCGGGGAACTGCCAGACCAGGCTGCCTGGGTCCTTGCCCTATGGCACGGACTATTGCTCTTGGTCCTTTTCCTATGGGGCAAAGCACTCCATTCCCCTGCTCTTGGCTTACTTGCGGCCCTACTGGCAGCCTTAACACCTGCTCTGGCGCTTTTGCGGGTTGAGTTTTTTCTGGACTTGCCCCTTACGGCCACCACCACCATGGCCCTATGGCTGCTGTGGCGGTGGCAGCGGGCCAGCCCTGATGGGGGACAGTATCACCAGTCAATTCTGGCAGCTCTTGGTGTGGCAGCTGCCATCATGGTGAAGCAAAGTGCACTTCTGGTGCTGGTGGGGCCTTGCCTTTGGGCAGGGGTCAGTGGTTTTCAGCAACGCCACCGCTCCTTGCAGGTGCTCATGGGTCTGGCACTCATCACCGCTGTGATCTTGCCCTGGCTTCATCAAAACTGGGTGACTACCATTGGTGGAACCCACCGGGCCGTGCTGCAATCCGCTGCTGCAGAAGGGGATCCGCCTCCCCTCTCCTTAGGGAGCCTGTTGTGGTATCCGCGGCTGTGGCAACAGCAGCTGGGGGTGGTGCCACCTCTGGTTGCCTTAGGGGGCCTTGCCATGGTCCTGCACAAGGGTTTGGTGTCCACAAGAACTGGGGACGGCCTCAATTGCAGAAGGGGTTGGCCCTGGCTTTTGATCTGCACACTCAGCGGCTGGTTCTTTATTACCTTGAGCCCCAATAAAGATGGCCGTTACATTGCACCGTTGCTCCCTTTACTGCTTCTCTGGCTGAGTCTTTTTTGGCTGGTGTTCGCCGAGCGGTTACAAATGTGGCTGGGCCGTTACTGCTCTTCCGCCCTCATGGTCACGTTGCTAATGGCAGCAGCAGCACACACTGGTGCTAGACGCATGGGTGCCATGGAGACCACAGCCACCCCCAAAGCACTACCCCAACTTGTGCGCTTCTTGCGCCGCACCACAGGGGATGCACCCATAACACTGCTGGTGCTACCGGGCAGTGCCCATGTCAATGAGCACACTGCCACGTTCTATGGTCGTCTGAATGGGGGCCAGCTCCTGGGCCGTAGCTTAGGTGATTCCCCTGCCCATCATCATTTGGTTCTAGACCAGGCTGAGTGGATAGTGCTGGCCAATGGTGACCAAGGGCATCATTCTGCCAACGTAAAGCGTCTCAGCCATGCCATTCGTCAAGATGGACGCTTCCAAAAGGTGGGCAGCTGGCCTGAGGAGCAGGAGAGCAGGAGAGCAGGAGAGCAGGAGAGCAGGAGAGCAGGAGAGCAGGAGAGCAGGAGAGCAGGAGAGCAGGAGAGCAGGAGAGCAGGAGAGCGCCTGGAGCTTTGGCGGAGGGCCGGGCCAGAACAAGGGATAACCATTGCGGAGCGGTTTGTGGAGCTGGCCCAAGGGTTGGCTGATGGGCCGGTTGGCCTAGCACGGTTTATGGAGCAAATCGGGCCCATGCACCAGCTGGATGGTCACTTCCTCTACCAGGACCAGGTCCATGCCTGGAGTGGGCAGCGGCTGCAGACAGATCCCCATGCCGCCGACGCCCTGTGGAGCCTGGCAGCCATGGCCATCCTCAACCGCTCAGTCAGTTCTGCAAACCACTGGCTGCTCCTACTGGAGGAGGCACTGCCCCATAACCCTTGGCCAACGGCCTATAGGGCTGCGGTGTTCTTGACCAATTGGCAAGCTGGGCCTGCCAAGCAGGCGCTCCGCTCCTTAACCCCAGCCCAACAGGAAGAGCCCCTGTTGCGTGCCTTGGTAGATCTGGCTGCCACACTAGGGGGCGATCTGCCCAGGTTGCCTGCCCTGCACCGCTCTCTCCAAGGGGCCATTGAGCAGGTCCAGGAAGCACTATCCGAAGAACTATCCCCTGATACACCGGAGGGGGAGCTAAGCCCCGCCCCAACCAGGGCTAGTGGAAACCATGGCTTCTCAGTAGAGTAGGGAGTACTTGAGTGATAGGGCCATTTTGCGGCCTTGGGCCTCTGCTTTTGGGCCTCTGCTTGTAGGATTAAAGGCTATGCATCTCTGAACAGTCATGTCTAAGCGCCGCAACCTCAAAAAGGAAAAGCAGGAACGGAACCGGGCCTACGCCCGTCGCTTCAAGAAGCGGGGTGGCCATGATGGTCGTGGCGAAGGGGCTGGGAATGGGGTCACCGGTACCGCCAACAATGGGGGCGCGGCGGACTGAGCTGGTCCATGTCCCACCGCCAGTGGACAGGTGTTTTTCAGTGTGGTCATTCCCACATATAACCGCCTTCCCATCCTCCGCAAATGTTTAGGTGCCCTGGAAGCCCAGGACCTTTCCCCAGCACCGGAGGTAAGGGGCTATGAGGTGGTGGTGGTGGATGACGGCTCCAGTGACAACACCGTGGCTCACCTTCAGCAATCTGCCCATGCCTATCCCCACCTGCGCCTGCTCCAGCAGGACCATGGGGGTGCCGCCATGGCCCGCAACCGTGGGGTGGAGGCTTGCCAAGGGGATGTGGTCGTCTTCATTGACAGCGACCTGGTTGTGGTGAAGGGTTTTCTCGCTGCCCATGCCCGGGGTCTTCAAGACCACTGGCGCCGCCACAGGAGTCGCCTCTGTTTCACATACGGGGCAGTTATCAACACCAGCAATTTTGACCGGCCCATGGGGGAGCCCCTCAAGCTCACCGATCTCTCTTGGGCCTACTTTGCCACGGGGAACGTGGCCATAGATCGCCAGTTGCTGGTGCGCTCTGGGCTATTTGATACCAACTTTCGCCAGTACGGCTGGGAAGATCTTGAGCTGGGGGAACGGCTGCGGCAGTTGGGTGTTGTGTTGGTGCCCTGTCCCAAGGCCACCGGTTACCACTGGCACCCCCCTTTCCACATGCAGCAGGTTCCCGCACTGATTCGCCAGGAGCAGGAGCGGGCCCGTATGGCCTTGGTGTTTTACCGGAAGCACCCCACCTTGCGGGTGCGCATGATTATTCAGTTCACCTGGTTCCACCGCATCCTTTGGGACCTGCTCACCATCGGTGGCCTGGTCAATGCACGCACCTTGCACCCCCTACTGGCTGTTTTGGTGCGCAGGGGGCGCCCTGGTTGGGCACTTGAGCTTTTGCGCCTACCCCTGAACCGCATCTGTGTACAAACCATTTTCGCGGAAGCCCGGCGTCAGCGGCGGCACCCCAGCCAGGCTTCTTGATAAGCTGCCGGAGTTCCATACACCGCACACCTGCGAGTTCCGGGTGAGCCTTGGCCTTGCGCTTCAGGGCTCCAACGCGGGTGGAGGTTCAACCCGAAACACAACCCAAATCCCATGGCCATTGCCACCCTGAAAGAAATGATGGAGTCTGGCGCCCATTTTGGGCATCAGACTCGCCGCTGGAATCCCAAGATGGCACCGTACATCTACTGTGCCCGCAACGGGGTCCACATCATTGACCTGGTGAAGACAGCGGTCTGTCTCAACAATGCCTATAAGTGGGTTCGCTCCTCAGCCAAATCCGGCAAGCGATTTCTATTTGTTGGCACCAAAAAGCAGGCAGCAGAAGTGATTGCCCAGGAAGCGAGGCGCTGTAATGCAGCCTATGTGAACCAGCGCTGGCTTGGGGGCATGCTCACCAACTGGACCACCATGCGGGCCCGCATTGACCGTCTCAAGGATTTGGAGCGCATGGAGTCCTCCGGTGCCATTGCCCTGCGTCCCAAAAAGGAGGCAGCGGTGTTGCGCCGTGAACTGGACCGGCTGCAGAAGTATCTAGGCGGCCTTAAAACCATGCGGCGGCTCCCTGATGTGGTGATCCTGGTGGACCAGAAGCGGGAATCCAATGCTGTTCTGGAATGCCAGAAGTTGAACATCCAGTTGGTCTCCATGCTGGATACCAACTGCAATCCTGACCTGTGCGACGTGCCAATTCCCTGCAATGACGATGCCGTTCGCTCCGTACAATTGGTGCTCAGCCGCCTCGCTGACGCCATCAATGAGGGGCGTTACGGCTCCAGGGATTAAACCAGCTAGGCAGGTTGCTGGGTCCACCATGGCCCAGGGACTCCTTCCACCACTCCTAGCCTTAAGCTGAGACCCTGTTATCCGCAACCTTATTTTCCCCATGGCTGCCGTTTCCGCCCAAACCGTCAAGCAACTGCGTGAAAAAACCGGCGCGGGGATGATGGACTGCAAAAAAGCCCTCGCCGCCAGCGGGGGGGACTTGACCAAGGCCAGTGAATGGTTGCGGCAGAAAGGAATTGCCTCTGCGGACAAAAAGGCAGGTCGCACTGCCGCTGAGGGTTTGGTGAGCAGCTACATCCACACCGGTGGCCGGGTTGGTGTACTGGTGGAGGTGAACTGCGAGACCGACTTTGTGGCCCGGGGTGAGGAGTTTCAGGTTCTAGCTAGGGATGTGGCCATGCAAATTGCCGCCTGCCCCCAGGTGGAGTTTGTCAGCACCGATGACATACCTGAGACCATCAAAGAGAGGGAAAAGACCATTGAGATGGGGCGAGATGATCTGGCTAAAAAGCCACCTGCTATCCGGGAAAAGATCGTAGCCGGACGCATTGGTAAGCGTCTCAAGGAGCTGGCCCTCTTGGATCAGCCCTTCATCAAGGACACCTCCTTGAGTGTTGCGGATCGGGTCAAGCAAACCTCTGGCAAGTTGGGGGAAAAGATTGTTGTGCGGCGCTTTGCCCGCTTTGTGCTGGGGGAAGGCATTGAGGTGGCAGCCGCGGACTTTGCAGCTGAGGTGGCAGCCGCCAGCACCGGCAGTTGAATCCAGCACCTTGCCCTTGCCAGCACCTTGCAGGATCCCAATCCCCGCCGAGAGGCCAGCCAAGAACTGCAGGGGTTGAAGGCCACAACAGACCAGTTGGCCTTGCCCCTGCTCCACCAGCTGGAGGCATATCTGGCCTTGCTGCGCCAGCAACTGCCCAGTCAGGTACTCCAAGCCGTATTCTGGCTGGCCACCCAAGATTGCCCTGAACGCTATAGCAGCCTCAGCAGGGCTGAGCGCCGCAACCTCCAGCGGAATCTGCAAAACCTAACCCGCCATGGCTGCTGTCTGCTGACTGTGGAACAGCTTGTGGTGCTGGGACGGCAGATCCAAATGGAGCATCAGCAGAGGAAGCAAGAGGGGCGCCGCAAGATGCTTGCAGCCCTGGAGCGCCTCAATGGCGGGGATCAGGAGCACTCATCAGGCAATGGGTTGCTCCTCTCCATTCAGGAACAGTTTGAAGAAGAAAATGCCTTGTCCTTGATTACACCCAGGGATCCCCAAGGTTTGGAGCGTTGGTTCTTCTGGCTGAATCAGGCCATGGTCCGCCAGCTACGCACCCTTTCCAACGGCCTGAATGGGGAGCTGTTGAACCACAACTTGATCCAGGCCCTGCTGCCAATCAGACTGCTGGATGCAGTGCTCACCGGAGAGGTGGAGGCCCTGGGCGCACCAGTTAACCTGCTCAAAATAGCTGTGCCCGTGGGGGATGAAGACAATGCCCCCCAAGTGGTGACCTGTGTGCTTCTGCTGCGTCTGCAGGATATGGAGTTTGCCCACCTGCCTCTGCGGCTAAATCGTCAGAAGCTACAGAAGTACCAGAAGCAGTTACAACAACTTGTCAAACAGAGCCGTCACTGGCAAAAAAGACTGGTATCAGAACAGGCCATAGCCAACTGGAACAGGGACGTTCAGCAGGATCAACCCCAACAGCCTTGAGTGCCCTGACACCCCATCAGGTGGGCACTCTGCAGAACTGGGTTAAGACACTGCAGCGCATCCTCCAGTGGGAGGCTGACCATGGTTTTGTCAATAGCCCTGGCCGCAGTGGCCAGTTTGCGGAAGCCCTGATAAGGGGTCTTGCCAATGCACCCCTGGCGGCAGTACGGGAATCTGACACCTGCGCAGAACTCCAGTCTGGTTTTGCCACCTACTCAACTTCTCCCCTGGGCCAGCGACGTCGCTTGGTGGTGCGCACCCGTCGTTGGCTACACCAGGAGCATCTGCGCCTCCAAAAGCAGACCAGACCCCTAATTTCCACCCCATCCTCCCCGGCCCCACACCACCCACCGTTGGAACGGGTTAAAGGCATTGGTCCAAAGCTGGCTGGCAAGCTGATGGCCATGGGTCTCCAGACCGTTGAAGACCTATTGCGCTACTATCCTAGGGATTACATAGATCACTCCCGGCTGCTGCCCATTGCTGCCCTGCGCCCTGGGGAAACCGTGACGGTGGTGGGCACCGTGCGCCGCAGCCATGCCTTTGTCAGCAGCCGCAATCACAACCTGGCTATCCTGGAGCTGCAATTGCAGGATGGCACCGGTCGCTTGAAAGTGACACGGTTTTACGCCGGGCGCCGCTTTACAAGTCCCCAGTGGCTGCAGCGGCAGCGGCGGCTATTTCCACCAGGAGCCACTGTTGCCGCCTCCGGCTTGGTAAAAACAGGGCCCTATGGCTGCAGCCTGCAGGATCCCTTTTTAGAAGTCATAGATACAAAGGCCACGGCCACAACACCAGAAACCAGTGGGCGGATTTTGCCGGTGTATCCCCTGAGGGACGGTGTTGATGCCCCAAGCCTGCGCCGGGCTGTGCAGGCTGTGCTCCCCATGGCCTCACAGCAACCTGACCACCTAACGGAGCAGTGGCGTCGAACATTTGACCTGATACCCCTTGCTGAAGCCCTAACCACCATTCACCAGCCCAGGAACCCTTCAGCATTGCAGGCTGCCCGCCACCGTCTGGTGTTTGATGAGTTTCTGGAACTACAGCTGGATCTGCTGCGCCGCCGTCAGCAGCAACGGGCTCAAGCCCTGGGCACCATGAGCACGGCAGGCACCAGTGATTTGGCCGCAGCTTTCCTTAGGCTGCTGCCATTTTCACTGACAACGGCCCAGGAGCGGGTGCTCCAGCAGATTCGCCGTGACCTACAGGAACCCACACCCATGGGCCGCCTGGTGCAGGGGGATGTGGGTAGCGGCAAAACCGTTGTGGCCATCATCGCGCTGCTGGAGGTGATTGCCGCAGGAGGACAGGGTGCCTTGATGGCTCCCACAGAGGTATTGGTGGAGCAGCACTACCGCAAGCTCTGCAACTGGATGGTGCAGCTCCATGTCCCCGTGGCCCTGCTCACAGGATCCACCCCCAAGGGAACCCGGCAGACGGTGCTGAGAGATCTAAAAACTGGTGCCATCAAGTTGGTGGTGGGCACCCATGCACTGCTGGAGGAACCAGTGGTGTTTTTCCAGCTAGCTCTTGTGGTCATTGATGAGCAGCATCGGTTTGGTGTGCATCAGCGCAACCGCCTGCTCAACAAGGGGAAGGCACCCCACCTGCTCACCATGACAGCCACCCCCATACCCCGCACCCTGGCACTCTCCATCCACGGTGATCTGGAGGTGAGCCAAATTGATGAGCTGCCACCGGGGCGCCAGCCGGTCACCACCACAATTTTGACCTCGGCTGAGCGAGACCAGGCCTATGAAGCCATTCGGGTGGTGGCTGCCCACCATCAGCGGGCCTATGTCATCGTGCCATTGGTGGATGAGTCTGAGCAGATGAAGCTACGGTCAGCAGTGCAGGAACACCAAAGGTTGGCCAACAAGGTATTCCCCCATCTGCAGGTGGTTCTCCTCCATGGTCGCCTCAGCTCCGGTGCCAAGCAGAAGGTTATGGATGACTTTGTAAGCGGCAAGACCCAGGTGTTGGTGAGCACCACTGTGGTGGAGGTGGGCATGGATGTGCCTGAAGCCACAGTGATGGTTGTGGAACATGCGGAGCGCTTTGGCCTGGCTCAATTGCATCAGCTCCGTGGCCGCATTGGGCGGGGGCAAGCCAAAAGCCATTGCTTTCTAATTAGCGAGTCCAGACAGGCCATTGCTCGCCAGCGGCTGGAGGTGCTGACCCGCTCTCAGGATGGTTTTGAAATTGCCGAGATGGACTTGCGTTTTCGGGGGCCGGGTCAGGTGTTAGGTATCCGCCAATCCGGCCTACCTGATCTGGCACTGGCCAGCCTCACAACGGACGGCATGGTGCTGGAGAAGGCCCGATCCGCCGCCAAGCTTTTGCTAAAAGAAGACCCCCAGCTAAGCACAGTGCCACAGCTGAAGGCTAAGCTGGATGGCAGGAGTGCACGGCTGGTCTCTGGCTGCCGTCTCAACTGAACTGATGGCAGATGCTCAGAAAAAGCCATGGCTGGCTGTTCCCATTGCCGACTGTGGTGAGCCCTTGGTGCCCCTGCCCAGTTATCTACCCCGTGTACTGCCCCACCCCTATGTCTGCCTAGGAGCCCCCTATCCAGAAAGTTGTGGACCATGGCACCTGAGGCTGGCGGTGGTGTTACATCTGTTGCGGGCCCGCTCAATTCTAAAGGTGACACACCCCCATTGGGATCTGCAGGTTTTTGATGCCTGGCGTCCCATTGCCGTGCAAACCTTCATGGTGAACCACACCATCCAGGCAGAGTGGGACCGCTCTTCTAAGGCGCAGCAGGCCGACCCTTCCTGGCGTTACCAAATTGAACAGCAGGTGCTGCACCTGTGGGCCACTCCCAGCCAGGATCCCCGCACCCCACCCCCCCACAGCACCGGGGCTGCAGTGGACTTAACCCTGATAGACAGCACTGGTCAGCCCATACCCATGGGCTCAGCCATTGATGAGCTGGGGCCTCAATCCCATCCGGACCACTACGCTAGGGCTCCTCAACATGGGGCAGTTCACAACAACCGGAGGCTGCTACGCCATGTCATGGTGGCTGCTGGCTTTGTCCCCCATCCCTGGGAGTGGTGGCACTTCAGCTATGGAGATCAACTATGGGCATGGGAGACTGGCCATGTTGAGGCACATTATGGTACAGTTATGTTGCCAAGCCTAACTTTAGCTAGCTAATGCGTACAACACTGGTCTTGCCTCTTGTCTTTAGTATGGTCAGCGGCCTAGGGGCAGGACAGGCTCTAGGTATGCCAACAGTCTCAGTGCCGGACTTCAAAAATGAGGTGGCCAACGTTCCTTGGTGGAGCGCAACCGTGAGTACACAGCTGGCCGATGCATTGTCCAATGAGCTGGCGGCCACCGGCGGTTTACAGGTTGTGGAGCGGCAGAATCTCCAGGCGGTTCTCTCAGAGCAAGAGATGGTGGAACTGGGCATTGTTAGCCCTGGAGAAGGCCCAGATAGTGGCCAAATGACCAGGGCTCAATACTTGATCCTTGGTCGGGTTAATGCCTATGAGGCCGGTGTTGAGACCAAGGCAGAGGGAAGCAGCCGTAGCTTCCTGGGATTTGGAGGCAGACAAACCGTTTCTGAGTCTAAGACATACATTGCCATTGATTTGCGCGTAGTTGACAGCACGACCGGTGAAGTTGTTGGCTTTAGAACAGTTGAAGGCAGAGCTACAGACACCGCAAAGATCCAAAATCGGGGAGGATCTCTTGCCCCAGTCACTGGTTTGATTGGGGACGTGACAGGGGCAACAGGACTTGGGTCCGCAGCCCTTGGAGCTGCAGGAAGCTTCAGTTATAGCGAGGAGTCTGCGGAGACCCAAAGGACACCTGTGGCAAAGGCTATCCGGGCAGCTTTGATTGCAGCATCCAACTATGTGGATTGCATTCTTGTAAAACAGGACCAATGCATTGAGGAGTATGCAGCTAAGGATGCTGCACGCCGGGAAGGGGCTCTCGATGCTCTGGAACTGGATTGAGTGCTGGATTGGGTAATTGAGTCACCGGCATTGAGCCTGCACAGGAGCCAAGGGAAGATAAAACCATTCCTGGGCCAGTAGGCTCAAGAATGGTGTGGCAAGCAAACCTGGGCTCAGTGATGGCTGAAGGTGATGAGGAGTGTATGGGCAAGTGCAGACTGTCTACACCTAAGGCAGAACCCAGGGAATCCTGTCCCACCCCTTATTATCCAACCCCTATGGGAATTTTGGGCGCAAAGACCATGGGCACCGTCCCACTGGTGGTGGTCCTACCAGCTTCGGTCAAGGAAAAGATGGAAAGATGGTCCCTAGGGTCTTGGCGGTGTGGGACGGTATGTTCCCTCCCATCCCATGGTCTCAACTGGCTGCCCTAGGAGGTGCCCAACAGGTCTCCCAATTGCTCAGGGGTGTAGTTCTGGCAAAAATCACCAAAGCTTTGTTTTGGTGCCGTCTGAACCCAGTGGCTCAGCAATGGGTGGAGGACGGTTTCCAGATCAGCCAGGGGCAGGCGATTCAGAACAGGACGGGCCAAGGTGGTGAGACCCGGCGTACCCCCCAACCAGAGTTGGTAGTGACCAGATGCACTGCCCACCAGGCCCACCTCCGCCATGTAGGGCCTGGCGCAGCCATTGGGGCATCCTGTCATACGCACCAAGAGGGGCTGACGAATGCCCAAGCTCTGGCATAGGCCGTCCAAACGGGCCAGCACATGGGGAAAGATGCGCTCCGACTCCGTGATGGCCAAGCCACAGGTGGGTAGGGCAGGGCAGGCGATCCCGTGGGCCCCCGTGGGCTCAACCATGGTTGCCCTCTGCAAACCAATGGCATCCAGGCGGTCCTGAATCTCCCTCTTCTGCCGTGATTCAATTCCGCAGAGCAAGATGTCTTGGTTGGGGGTGAGGCGCACTTCCAACTGGTAGCGCTTCACCAAGTCCCCCAGGGTCTCCTTAAGGGGACCAGCCACGCGGCCAGTGAGCACCGGTAGCCCCACAAACCAAAGACCATCCCCCTGACGTTGCCAGCCCAGGTAGTGGTTCTGTCTGCGGGTGGATTCCTTGCGTAAGGGCAGGATGTCCCCATGGAAATAGTTGGTAAGGCAAGCCTTGAACCAGGCCATGCCCCGGTCGTGAATCAGGTACTTCAGGCGCGCATGGCGGCGACTTGTGCGATCACCATGGTCCCGCTGCAGGGCCACAATGGCCTTCACCAAATCCAGCACCTGGTTACCTTGCACATAGCCTAAGGGCTCAGCAATGCGGGCAAAGGTTTCCTCCTTGTTGTGGGTACGCCCCATGCCACCACCCACATACACATTCACCCCCACTAGCCTGCCAAGGGTATCGGTCGAGACCACAAGCCCCACATCTTGAGTCAGCAGGTCAATGGAGTTATCCCCTGGAACTGTGACCCCCACCTTGAACTTGCGCGGCAGGTAGCGACTGCCGTAGAGGGGTTCTTCCCCATCACCACTGTGCACTGCTGGAGGCCCAGCCTGACGATTCACTTTCCTGACTTTGGGAGTGGAGCGGAGGCGATAGCGCATGTCCCCATCCACCCATAAATCCAGGTAAGCTCCCATGGCCGCCTGGGGGGTGAGCAGTGCGGCAACGTCATCAGCTAGGCGCCGTGCAGCAGGATAGCTGGCGGTGGCATAGGGAGCCGCTGGAGCCATCACGTTGCGATTGATATCGCCACAGGCGGAGAGGGTAGAACCCAAATTACGCACAATGGTTCCCAGCACCGTTCGCAGGTCTTGCTTGGGGATACCGTGCAGTTGAAATGCCTGACGGGTGGTGGCCCTTAGGGTGCCATTGCCATAGCGATCCGCCAGCTTGTCAAGGGCCAGGTAGAGCTGGGCAGGAATACGGCCACCGGGAGAGCGCAGGCGCAGCATCATCCCCCAATCCCTGTGGCGATGGTCGCGATTGCTTTGTTGATAGCTGCCGTGAAACTTCAGGATTTGAACAGCGGCATTGGTGAAATGGGATGCTTCGTTCTCCAGCTCACTGGCCAGGGGCTCCCGCAAGTAGTCACTGGTCAACTTGAGTTCTTCCAGCTTGGGCAACTGGGCACCGCTCTCACTGAGCAAGCCCCCTGACGTGGGCTCATTGCAATTCGGGGGAGCAGTTTCCACAGGACTCATCACAAGTAAAGAGCAATCAGGAAGGAGCAGTCACTCCAGCCTAGGAAGCAAGCCAGGATAAGGCTACAAAGATCATGTCACCTTGTCACGTTTCCACAGCCCGTTTCCACAGCCCTTTGTAGGCTGCATTGCTTGCAAATTGCTTGCAACAGGATGTGAAGCATCCCCTTTGTCTCAGCCCTGGGGTGACCATGGCTCAGCCTGTCCACAAAACCCAACTCCATGGGAGTCTTGGCAACCAATGAAGTAGGTTAGGGCTACCATATCAGAGATTGACGGTCTGGGTAGGGTGAATCTGTTGCTGGACCAGGGCCCAGCAGCTTGGCAATGGTCCCCTGCACAGGGAGTCTTCACTGCCTACAAGCCTATAGGCTGAAGACCATGACCCATTGAAACGATTAAGATCATTGGAACGATTAAGATGTAAGATGAAGGATGTAAGATAAAGATAGATCAGAAGGTCATTTTCTCAGCTCCTGCTCCTTTTCTGTGAACAAGCGGTGTTGCAAAGAATAGATCAGAGCCCAACCAAACCAGGCAGCAGGCCTTAAAGCCATAACCCTTTATCGTTGAATTTCCATTATTGAATTGGGATCAACATCCCCCCAGGTCAGGGCGCTGAGTCTCTCACCTGTACCCTGGGTGGGTCCAGTAAAGCGGCCTAGGTTTTCCGGCCTTGCCCGTTGTCTTCAATGTGGTGGTGAAGGGTTTTCCAGGATTTACTTTACGAAGTGGCAAGTAGCCTTCAACCCACCTACTATGGGGCCCCTAAGCTTTCGTCCTGCCAATCAATCTTCATCCCCAGAATCGGCACAGGCTAACTTCTAGTCAAAACAGTCCATTGGTCAAAAAGGTAGACGAGCCGGAAGCAACGCTGCTCAGCACCGTGTCCCAGATGCTACTGCCAGCCGCACCATGCCCCCCAGATTTGGGTGATAAACAAGTAGGCCAGTATGAACACCAGCCAGATGTAATCACCACAACCCACAGACCACTAGCGCTCCCTTGATGACCACAAGCTAGTAGGCTAGTCCAGATGTCATAGGCCAGATGTCATAGAAAGAACCGCCAACCAGGTATCTGGTGGCAATGGCAAGAGTCCCGTGCGCTTATCCTTTGCCCCAGGCAACAACAGCACCGGCAAAGAAACTGTGATTTTACTCACCTATCACCTCACCCCTAAGGACCGTTGTTCCCGGGCTGACCATGGCTGTGGTGATGCACTCCTCTGATACTTTGCCCCAGGCAACAACAGCACCGGCAAAGAAACTGTGATTTTACTCACCTATCACCTCACCCCTAAGGACCGTTGTTCCCGGGCTTGACCATGGCTGCGGTGATGCAATCCTCTGATACTTTGCCCCGGGAAGCAGCAGCACCGGCAAAAACCTGTGGTTTTACTCTCCTATCACCTCTCACATCTAAGGACAGTTGTTCCCGGGCTGACCATGGCTGCGGTGATGCAATCCTCTGATGCTTTGCCCCGGGAAGCAGCAGCAACAGCAAAAACTGTGGTTTTACTCTCCTATCACCTCTCACCCCTAAGGACCGTTACCACCGGCTGACCATGGCTGCGGTGATGCAATCCTCTGATACTTTGCCCCGGGAAGCAGTAGCACCAGCAAAAACCTGTGGTTTTACTCTCCTATCACCTCTCACCTCTCTAAGGACCGTTGCCACCGGCTGACCATGGCTGCGGTGATGCACTCCTCTGATACTTTGCCCTGGGAAGCAGCAGCACCGGCAAAAATCTGTGGTTTTACTCTCCTATCACCTCACCCCTAAGGACCGTTGTTCCCGGGCTGACCATGGCTGCGGTGATGCAATCCTCCTGTGATCCTGTGGCTAATAACAATTCCTCCCCTCCCGCCAAGCAGTTGGCTACCACTGGCAATACCGTCACCTTCCAGGGCAGCGGTGCTGCGGACAGCTAACTGCTGCTTCACCCCTATGGCATGGGGGTTTCACTTTGGCTCTTCTATGGTCTCTACTAG
>RKSC01000074.1 GCA_007571085.1 Synechococcus sp. PNGco_S_binSS4 | reverse complement strand
ACTTACCACAGCCTCTGTGTTAAAGGCATAGAACCTTAAAATGCCACCATAGAGCTCAAAGGTCTCAGAACACAGCTGCCTATGACCCCCTGGCAAGAACTCTCTGCTCTTCAGAGTCAGAGCAGTGATGAGGTCTATAGACAACCTGCCAGAGGGGCCAGGGACCTGCTCCCCCAAGATGTGCAGGACAACCGCTGGATTTGCGCACAGTTGCGGCAGGTCTATCACCGATGGGGCTACCAGGAGCTGACCCCTCCTACCATTGAAAGATTGGACACTTTGGAGGCCGCTGGCACCATTGACTCCCATACCCTGCTCAAGGTGTCCACCCGGGAAGCCCTGGGTCTGAGGCCGGAGATGACCGCCAGTGTGGCCAGGGCAGCCTGCACCCGCTTGGCCAGCCTCCCCAGACCTTTGCGGCTCTGGTACACGGGCCATGTGTTCCAAGGGGAAGAGATCAGTGACCATGAGCGTGTCCATGAGGAGCTGCAAAGTGGCATTGAGCTCATTGGTTCTCCAGGACTGGCTGGTGATGGGGAATTGGTGGCCATGCTCCTGGATGCCAGCTGCCAGCTCCCCTTCCACTCCCATCATCAACCCACCCTGCTCATGGGCCATAGCGCCCTATTTGCAGCACTGCTGACCAGTTTTCCCTCTTCCCAGCGGGCTGGTTTACGACAGGCCCTAAGCCAGTACAACATCTTGCAACTTCAGGACCTGTGCCTCTCAGAACCAGAGCGACAGCGGGCCCAACAGCTGTTGAGTGTGCGGGGAGAGCCGGGTGCTGTGCTGGATATATTGTCGTCTTTTCCAGAAGCTGCAACCGCTGTAGGGGAGCTGGGGCAACTGGTGGAGTTGGTCGCAGAACGGGCGGCTCAAGCTGGTGTGCGCCTGCAACTTGACCCCACCTTCTTGCCAAAGTTCACCTTCTACGATGGGGTTGTGCTCCGTTTGGTCTGTCAAGGAACCCATGCCCTGGTGCCGGTGGCCACCGGTGGTCGCTATGATAGCCTCCTGAGGCATTTTGCCCCTGATAACCAGGGTGCCAGTGGTACTGGTTTTAGCTTTAAGGTGGAGCGTCTTCGGGAGTTGCTGAAGGACTGCGGCAGAACCCTGAACACCCAGACCCGTGGCCAGGTGCTGGTCACCTATGGTGATCCCACCAAGCTGGGGTTGGCCATGGCCTGCATGGAGCACCACCACAAAGCCCAGGTCCGTGCTGAATTGTTGCCCCCTGATGCTGGGGTGGACACACACCAGGTTCCCGTCTCTTCCCATGGTCCCCAGGTGCTCATCACCTATGACCATCCCGATCACCGGGCAGCAGCAGCAGACTGTTTGGGGCGCCACCAGAGTGCTCAAGTTGAGGCTGAACTGTGGCCCCACCCTTGCCCCACCCTGGATAGGGCCAGGGAGGCATGGAAACAACGGCAGGTGCCTTGCCTGGAATGGTTGACCGGTGCCAGTAGCTGGTTGTCCCCCTGAAGTGAAGGCTGCCCAGATGGGTGTGGTCTGGCTTTAGAATTCATGTGTTTTGCCAGCATCCATGCCCCATACAATTCTCACGGATCGTTGCGAAGGAGTGGCTGTTTGCGTTGACTCCTGTCCGGTGGCTTGCATTCATCCCGGGGAAGGGAAAAATGCCAAGGGCACAAACTTTTATTGGATTGCCTTTGAGGTATGCATTGATTGTGGAATTTGTCAACAGGTGTGCCCAGTGGAGGGGGCCATTGTGGCGGAGGAACGCCCCCATCTGCAGCGGCGGCAGGGCTAGGGCCAGCACCTACTGGTTTGATGCTGACCCATGCCGTACGGGATTCCCCACCTAGATAGGCTTTGGTGAACTGGGGGAGCAAGAATAGGATTTATCCCAGTTGACCTCTATGCCCTAATGGCTGTTCTTGAGCACGGCGAGATTCAGATTCACACTGAGAACATCTTCCCCATCATCAAAAAAGCTGTTTACTCTGGCCACGAAGTCTTCCTACGGGAACTGGTGAGCAATGGGGTGGATGCCATTAACAAGCGACGGATGGCTGCCATGGCAGGTGATTGTCATGAGGGTGAAGAAGGAGAAGTTCAAATTCGGATTGATCGGGAGAAAAAGACACTGACCATCAGTGATAACGGCATTGGCATGGATGCTGATGAAGTCAAACGTTATATTAATCAAGTGGCTTTCTCCAGTGCTGAGGAGTTTCTAGACAAATATAAGCACGAGCAAGATGCCATCATTGGCCACTTTGGTTTGGGCTTCTACTCCTGCTTCATGGTGGCCAGCAAAGTGGAGATCCGCAGCCTCAGCGCAAAACCTGGTGCCCAGGCCGTCCATTGGACCTGTGATGGCTCACCCCAATTCCAGCTGGAGGAAACTGAGCGCAGCGAACCGGGCACTGATGTGATCCTCCATCTCCAGGAGGAGGAGCTGGAGTACATAGAGCCCAGCCGGATCCGTCAGCTCATTACCACCTACTGCGACTTCATGCCCCTCCCCGTCAAACTAGAAGGGGAGACTGTGAACCGCTGCAAAGCCCCATGGCGGCAAAGCCCTAGGGAGCTGAAGGATGAGGATTACCGGGAGTTTTACCGCTACCTTTACCCCTTCCAAGGTGATCCTCTCCTCTGGGTTCACCTCAATACTGACTACCCCTACAATCTGCGGGGCATCCTGTTTTTTCCCAAACTGCAGGAGAACAGCCAGTGGGACCAGGGACAGATTCGTCTCTATTGCAACCAGGTGTTTGTGAGTGAGTCGGTCAAGGAGGTGGTGCCTTCTTTCTTGCTTCCCCTCAAAGGTGTCCTTGATGCCCCGGATCTGCCCCTCAATGTGAGCCGCAGTGCCCTACAGACAGACCGTCAGGTGCGCTCCATCGGTGGCTTCATTGCCCGCAAAGTGGGGGATCGTCTGGTGCAGCTTCACGAGGAAGATCCACAGCGCTATGGGGAAATCTGGGATGACATTGCCCCCTTCATCAAAATTGGTGCCATGGAGGAGGAGAAGTTTGCCGACAAGGTGGCGGATCGGGTGCTCTTTGCCACCACCGCCCAACCCACGGAAGGCGAAGCAGATCCCATTGCCTCCAACAACCGTGCTTACACCACCATCAAGGGCTACCTGGACCGTTGTCCGGAGGAGAGGGGCAAATCCATCATCTATTGCAGTGATGCTGTGGCCCAAGGCTCCGCTCTCCAGCTCTGGACAGGCCATGGTGTGGAGGTGCTCACAGCGGATGCCCTCATTGATACCCAGTTTCTGCCCTGGCTGGAGCAACGGGAAGAGCCGGTGAAGTTCCAGCGGGTTGATGCGGAGCTGGACGAGAGCTTTACAGAACAGGGGCCGGTGCTGGCGGATGCCAAGGGGGAAGAGGATGGGGAGAAGCTGCGTGACCTGTTCAAGTCAGCCTTGAACACCAACAAGGTGACCATTCAGGTGAAAGGTCTCAAAGGAGATGGTGTGCCAGCAGCCCTAATCCTTTTGCCGGAGCAGATGCGGCGCATCAATGACGTCACTGCTTTAATGCAGCGGCAACTGCCCACCCTGCCAGAGAACCATGTGCTCCTGATCAACAGGAATCACCCCCTAGTCCATGGTTTGCTGAACCTATCTGCCGGGGCGGTGCTCACTGGTTCAGATCCCTCCCCCAGCCAAGCCCTCAGCCATGACATCTGCCGCCACCTCCATGAACTGGCCCAGCTGGGGGTGGGTGCATTGAAATCTGAGCAGCTGCTCAGTTTACAGACCCACAGCCAGGAACTCCTGGGACGCCTACTGGAGCGTTTGGACTAATCAGCAATCAACTGGGTTGGACTAAATCCGTAGTCAAACCCAGTGGTCAACTGGGTTGTGGGTTAAGTTACTCATCAACCGGGTTCCTTGGTTCTCCTGGGCTCAGGCTCCCCGCCATAGGAATCAGGCTTTAAGGGTTGGGTGGTCAGCAAAACGGCAGTCATCTGCTGCTGCAACTCCCAGTTGCAAGCGGCCAAAATACGGCCCCCATGGATGTCCACAGGACCACCGTCATAGGCACACACATGCCCCCCAGCCCCCATGATCAGGGCAACACCAGCCGCCAGATCCCAAGCCTTCAGGCCCCGTTCCCAATAACCATCTAGGCGGCCACAGGCCACATAGGCCAGATCCACTGCCGCCGCCCCACCCCGCCGCACACCACCCACCCGGTGGGCAAAGCGGCAGAACTCTGCGTAGTTGTTATCCAGCCGCTCGTGGCGGTCGTAGGCAAAACCTGTCACCAGAACGCTCTGGGCCAATGAGGTGCACCTGCTCACCTGGATGGGCATGCCATCACGAAAAGCACCCAGGCCCACCCCACCCCAGAATGTCTCCTTCAGCCGGGGCACCACAATGGCCCCCAGCCATGGCTGGCCCTGACGCAGTAGACCCACGGAGGTGGCAAAGAAGGGATAGCCATGGGCAAAATTGGTGGTGCCATCTAGGGGGTCAACACACCAGAGCAGATCACCTTTCTGGCCATGGTGGCCACTCTCCTCCGCCAGGATGGGGATGGTGGGTGTCTCCTGGCGCAATGTGGCCAGCACAGCGGTTTCTGCCGCCTCATCAGCATCGGTGATCAAATCACCCAGGCGCCCCTTATTGCGCACCGTAAAGCTGTTGCCATCAAAGCGGCGCAGCTGCTCAGCACCAGCTTCCGCGGCACGGCAAGCCACCTTCAGCAATGCCTCAGCCTCCAACCTGGTCATGGCTAACTACTCCTCCTCCAAGGGAATGGCTGGGCGTATCCGCCCCCGGCCAAAGTAGCGGCCAAACTGCAGCTCATAGACCTCATCCTCGTCCTGGGTTTCCACCTCAACATCTGCAATGGCCCTGGCAACACAGAGCAGACCGTAGCCCTTCTCCCGCAAAGCTGGGCATAGGCCCAGGGCTTCTCGATGGTCCAGGAGGCCAGCTTTGACGCGCACAGCGCAGGTGGTGCAACAGCCATTGCGGCAGCTGAAAGGCAACACCTTGCCCTGTTCCTCCAATGCCTGGAGGATATAGCGCCCTTCTGGCACCTGTGCGGTTATGGTCTGGCTGTGCTGGCGGTCATGGACCACTATTTTGAACAATTTCCCCATGGATTTGGCCGTTGTGCTGCTAGATTGCCACAGGTTCAGATCCATTGGTCCACCCTTGTGCGAACAAGGGCCCTTTGGGAGAGGTGGCCGAGTGGTCGAAGGCGCAGCACTGGAAATGCTGTATAGGGGCAACTCTATCGAGGGTTCGAATCCCTCCCTCTCCGTTCCCAGTCCCCCCACGGTTTCATTGACTGCTTTCCCTGCCGGCAAATTGGTTTCTGCCCACGTGTAGGGGGCTGGGGGGATCAGGATCTGGCCATGGGATCGCCCCCTCACTACGAAAACAGCGGTCGTGGATCAAGGCGTGGTGGCGAATGGAACCCCACAGCACATGGCGTAGGAACTGTTGATCCACGTTAGGGGTGTCCTTCTGGCCGGGTTCATAGGCCCTCAGCAGTGGTTGCAGCTGGGGCAAAATGCCGGCAACGCCTCCCCACATGCCAGCCAGCATGGGATCCGTATGGGACCACCAGTCCCTCATCACATGGAACCAGCGTCCGGAGTGTATCCAGGCTGCCACTGCCCGCTGCTCCCGCCCTGATACCACTGCATCAATATCCCGCACTTGAAAGCGCCCCACCTTGGGATCATTAGCCACCAGGAAACGCCAGCAGAGCTTTTCACCCATGCTCTGGCCATGGGGCATCATCATCACCTGCACCCCCTTTTGCCTAGCCTCCTGCAGCAGGGCAGGGGGAACGGTGCTGTCACAGTAGAGCCGCATGGTCCAGCCGGGGTAGAGCTGGGGGATAAGGTTCATGTTCTGCTGGGCACCGTAGAGATAACGCTCTCTTGTGCCCCAAAGGGAGAAAGCCAGCACATTCTGGCCGTGACGCTCCTTGAGCCATTCCCCCGGGCTCATCTGTGGTGGCCACCAGTTGGGCAGGGGCTTGGCTACCCGGCTTTTCCCTGCCAGGGATATTTCTCCATAAATACGGGCTTTCTTTATGTTGCCGGTTTTCTGGTAAAAGGCAGAGATCAAATCCAGCTGATTGAAATTGACCTGCTGCTGCTGCTCTAGGACCTGGATCCAGGGCTTGGCCCCCTCCACCTTGCCCTGCTTCATGAGCAGAACCACCAGGTTCTCAATAAAAATGATCTCCTTAGGGTAGCAACGCACCAGCTGGCGTAGCCAACGTTCACAGGGGGCGTACTCCCCTAGGTTGAAAAGATAGAGGACCCGCTGCAAGCTTGGCTGGCGGGGTGGTTGGTTAGGGGGAAAGCCATCAATTTCCTGCTGGAGCCGCTCCAAGGCTTCCTGGTGGCGGTTGTGGCGCCAGAGATTATGGGCAGCCTCACACCAGTGGCCTTCCGGTGGTTCCCCCTTGGGGTGAGAAGCGGTGAAAGGGGGATGGGGAGCCTTGTCCATGGCCAGTGACAGTTAAACCGGGCTCTGGCCAGGTTAGGTTAGGCTGATAGCCCTCAGTGCCCAATTCCTGGCCCAGGGGAGGAGGAACTGGATTCCATTGAGTTGAATAAGCTTATTTTTTATAGCTTATTTTTTATAATGATGGCACCTCTTGGCTGCCAAGGTGCCAGCCACTGGGGACCAGACCACTGCCATGGCTCTTGCCCCGGCGCTGGGTTGGGACCTGGCCAACGGTTTTGGAGCACCTCTCAAGGGGGGAGCTGCTAAAACCATGGCCTCCGTCTTTTGCCAAACCTTGAGGGAAAGTTCCTAGGCAGTTGTGGTTTATTATGAGGGACCATGGCAGGTTAAAGGGCTATGAGCTGATCTAACCAAGCAGCAAAGTGGGGGCACTCATCACAAATCTTCCCTAAACCAATTTCTTGAACCGCCTTCGTTCCAAATAACGGTTTCTGATATTCTTTAAACAAGGCACTAATACGCTTGGAGGGTGCTTGCTCTGGAGAGTTGTTGATCTCTTCTGGAGTTGGAAAAGCCTTGCGGATTTTCTCAAAACTTTTTGCAAGATCCGGTTTACCAATGGCTTCTGCAAAGCTTGGGCAATCGCTAAACAGCAGGGCCTCAAACTCATGCATCATCACGTAGGGAACAAAACGCCGTGGATCAAAGCCACCACCCATGTTTCCCCTCACGCTGCTCCCCATGGCCTCCTGCACC
>RKSC01000037.1 GCA_007571085.1 Synechococcus sp. PNGco_S_binSS4 | reverse complement strand
CCCAGCCAGAGCTTAAGAATCTCAGCAGACCGGGTTCCCTGCAGACCACGATCACCGCCATGGGCAGTGGTGGCAGGCTCCATGTAGGCCAGGGGTGCGGCAAAGGTTTCCACCAGGCCATGGGGTTGGCGCAGCAGGACCATGGCTGATGTCTTGGCAATGCCCAACCACTTCTGGGGATTGAGAGTGAGGGAGTCGGCACGACCCAGGTGAGCAACCCGCCATTGGTGGCCCTGACTCAGACCACAGACAGCACCAATGGATCCGTCCACATGGAGCCAAACACCATGGCGGTGGCAAACATCAGCAATGGGGCCCATGGGATCAACAGCTCCGCGGATGGTGGTTCCAGCGGTGGCCACCACAGCCAGAATTGGATCTGCTTCCTGCTGCAGGGCGTGATCCAGCTGGTGAGGATCCAGGCGACCAGCAGCATCTGTGGGCACCAAACGCAAGGCTGTGGCCGGCAAGCCCATGACCCGTAGGGCTTTGGCCAAGGAGCTGTGGCAATCAGCGCTGGCATAGAGGCAGGCCCGTTGTTGACCATGGAGACCACGTAGATGGCGGGCCGTGACCAGGGCGGTGAGGGTGCATAGGGTGCCACCACTGGCCAGAATACCTCCAGCTTCCTTCCCCAACCCCAAGCGCTGACCAATCCAGCCCAGGAGTCTGGCCTCCAACTGGCTGAACAGGGGTGAGAGCTCTTCCGCTAGCATATTGTTGTTGAGCCAGGCGCAAATCAGCTCCCCCACCACGGAAGCGGGGTTGGCAGGGGGATCCAGGTGGGCCATGGCACCAGGATGCCAAGGGTTGTAGGAACCCTGAACCACCTGATCCAAATCCTCAAACAGGCTGGTGGGATCCAGCCCCAGGACCGGTGGCACCACAGGGGGTAAGACCAGGGAGCGGGGCAGGGGTGGGCGCTGCTGGGCCTCCCCATGCCACTGCTCTAGCCATACCATGGCCTGATGCATCAGGGCTGTCATGGTGTGGCTCTGCTGGCCAGGAGGCAAGCTGCAAGGGAAGGAGTGGAGGTCTGTTGCTTGCACAGAACAATGGAGTTAGGCTGGAATCAAGATCTATCCATTCTGTGGATGGAACGTCTACTGCGCCTGGCAGACCAGGTTGGAAGAGCTGGAGAGGTTCCTGTTGCTGCAGTCATTCTTGATAATGACAAACGTAGTATTGGCTGGGGAGTCAACCAACGGCAAAGGGACAAAGATCCCCTAGGGCATGGGGAGCTGGTGGCACTGCGCCAGGCCGCTGCTCTCCAGGGGGACTGGCGTTTTAACCATTGCACCCTCCTGGTCACCCTAGAGCCATGTCTGATGTGTGCAGCAGCCTTGGTACAAGCCCGCATGGGGCGCGTGATCTTTGGTGCTACAGACAAGAAGCGGGGTGGGCTGGGCGGTGTGCTGGACCTGAGTAGGAGCCCGGCAGCCCATCACCACATGGCATGTCAGGGTGGGGTTTTGGCTGAGGAATGCGGCTCACTACTGCAGGACTGGTTTAGGCGGCGGCGGGCAGCCGTTTGCCCAGCAGGCCAATCAGCCGCTCCACACTCTCTACTGAGCTGTTCTGACCCATGAGACCAATGCGCCACACCTTGCCAGCAAAATCACCCAGCCCACCACCAATCTCAACCCCTTCTTCATCCAGTAGGGCCCGGGCAAAAGCCTTACCATCCACTCCCTCGGGAATGTAAACCGTGGTGAGGGTGGGCAGGCGCAGGGGCTCCTCAACGGCCAGCTTCAGGTCTAGGGATTGCAGGCCCTCCCAGAGCAATTCAGCATTGCGGCGGTGGCGCTGCCATGCAGCCTCCAGCCCCTCCTCTGCTAGCAGACGCAGGGCTTCCCGTAGGCCATAGTTCATGTTCACCGGCGCAGTGTGGTGATAGACCCGATCACTGCCCCAGTACTTGCTCAATAAGGCCACATCCAGGTACCAGTTGGGAACCTTTCCACTGCGAGAGGCAATGCGCTCTTCTGCCCGTGGTCCAATGGTCACCGGCCCCAGACCTGGTGGGCAGCTTAGGCACTTCTGGCTACAGCTATAGGACATATCCACCCCCCAGCGATCCACAAACACGGGCACGCCCCCTAGGGAGGTGACCGTATCCAGGAGGAGCAAGGTGCCATGGCGACGGCAAGCTTCACCCACACCATCCATGGGCTGCAGCACACCAGCTGATGTCTCAGCATGGATCAGGCCAAATACTTTGGGCTTGTGCTCTGCCAAGTTGGCCTCAATTTCTGCCAAGGTGAAGGCCTGGCCCATGGGCTTTTCCATGGTGATCACCATGGCCCCATAGCGGCTAGCCATGTCCGCCATCCGATGGCCAAAGTAACCGTTAACGGCCACCAGGAAGGTGTCACCCCGTTCAACTGTGTTGGCAATGCAGGTCTCCCAAGCGGCACTGCCGGTGGCACTGACCGGGATGGTGAGCCGGTTTTCCGTTTGCCATGCATAGCGCAACAGATCCTGAACCTCTTCCATCAGGTGGAGAAAAACGTGGTCCAGGTGCCCCACAGGGGGCCTTGCCATGGCCGCTAGTACATCAGGATGGGCATTGGAAGGGCCAGGGCCGAGAAGCAGGCGCTCCGGTGTGGCAATGGGGTCCAGGGACAGACGACGAGCTTGGTCAACTCCGGTTGAGGCGTGAGAGCGCAGGGTCTGGGTCACGAAGGGCCAATACTGGATGGGAGTAGGGGATCAGATTAAGCCTTGATGGGATCCCATAGGTGCTGTGGCAAGGGATGAGGGCTCAGCGATTGCGCACATCCACCTCCACCAGGCCCCGCACCAGATACTGAAATGGATCACGGATCAGAGCTCCGGTGGGGATGCCAGCATCCGCCAGCATTTCTTCCACCACATCAGCCATGAGGCTGATGCTGCGGGCCGTGGGACCTGTGGGTACACCAAGGGCCTTGTAGGTCTCGTTCAACCCGGCAAGGACCCGCTCATCTAGGACCCGATTGTCACCGGCCACCAGGGCATAGCTGGCATAGCGGAGAAAGTAGTCCATATCCCGTAGGCAGGCGGAGAGGCGCCGGGTGGTGTAGGCGTTGCCGCCGGGATTGAGCAGATCCGGTTCAGCACGAAACAAGCGGGCACTGGCTTCACGAACAATGGCCCCGGCTGCCCCACTGATTTGCTCCGCCGCTGCTAGACGCTGCTCCGCCGCGCTGAAGTAGTCGCCAATCTGATCTATGGCATTGCGATCCAGATAGCGGCCGCTGATGTCATACTGGCCGATCAGGGCGGCAAGCGCATCTGCCATGGGACCCAAATTACGTGAGAGTTGAGGGTGAGCCTACCATTTGTTTTCAAGTGGAGACTGGGTTTTGGGGAGTTGTGCCTGGGGTATTGACAGAAATAGTTACCGTTGGCCATGGCCTCTGGTGCTGGGCAGGTTCTAGGAAGAACTGTTGTCTCTGACCGTTGTCTCTGCTACAAACCGTTGTCTCTGCTACAAAATGGTTTTCCTTCTGGTGCCTATGCTTACAGAAGTGGGCACATCCCCTTACTTTTAGCCTGATCTATGGCCAAGACCCCTCAGAACATCCTGGATCTGATCCGGGAGGAAAGCATTGAGCTAGTGGATCTGAAGTTCATTGATCTACCGGGAATGTGGCAACACCTCACGGTCCATTCCTCATTGATCAATGAGGAGGCCTTCGATGATGGCCTGGCCTTTGATGGGTCTTCCATTCGTGGGTGGAAGTCCATTAATGAGTCTGATATGGCCATGGTGCCGGATCCCGATACCGCCTGGGTAGATCCCTTCTACAAAGACAAGACCCTCAGCCTCATCTGCTCCATCAAGGAACCACGCTCAGGAGAAGCCTATGAGCGCTGCCCCCGCAGCTTGGCTCAAAAGACGGTGAAGTACTTGCGAGAGACTGGAATTGCAGATCAAGCATTTTTTGGACCTGAGCCAGAGTTCTTCATCTTTGATGATGTGCGCTACCAATCTGGTGAAAGTGGCTGCTTCTACCGGGTGGATTCCATTGAAGGGCAGTGGAATACGGGTCGAGAAGAAGAAGGTGGCAACCTGGCCTACAAACCCCGCTACAAGGAAGGCTATTTCCCAGTTGCTCCCAGTGACACCTTCCAGGACATGCGCAGTGAAATGCTTCTCACCATGGGCCAGCTGGGCATCTCCATGGAGAAGCACCACCACGAAGTAGCCACTGCAGGGCAAAATGAAATCAATTTCCAGTTTGATGAGTTATTGGCCACGGCTGATAACGTGATGATCTATAAATATGTCATTCGCAATGTGGCACGGAAATATGGCAAAACCGTTACCTTTATGCCCAAGCCCGTCTTCAATGATAACGGCACTGGGATGCATGTGCATCAAAGCCTTTGGAAAGGGGGTGAACCCTTATTCTTTAGCGAATCAGGTTATGCTAACCTCTCTGAGACTGCCCGTTGGTACATAGGAGGTATTCTCAAACATGCCCCTGCATTCCTAGCTTTCACCAACCCCACCACCAACAGCTATAAGCGTCTGGTGCCAGGTTTTGAAGCTCCGGTCAACTTGGTTTACTCCCAAGGTAACCGTTCTGCAGCTGTTCGCATCCCACTCACTGGACCTAATCCCAAAGCCAAGCGCCTAGAGTTCCGTCCTGGTGACGCCTTGGCTAATCCCTATCTAGCCTTTAGTGCCATGGTTTTGGCAGGTCTAGATGGCATCAAAAACCAGATTGATCCTGGAGAAGGAACGGAGATTGATCTCTTTGAAGCATCAGAGAAAGAGCTCCTAGAGATTCCCACTGTCCCTGCTTCTCTCAATGAGGCCCTGGAAGCCCTGCAAAAGGACAATGACTTTCTCAAACAGGGGGATGTGTTCACCGATGATTTCATTGAGAACTGGATTGCTTATAAATATGAAGAGGTGCAGCAGCTACGCCAGCGTCCCCATCCTTACGAGTTCACCATGTACTACGACGGCTGATCTAATTAAGTCTTCTCATTAAGGCCCTTTATAGCTAGGCAGACCAGGTGCTGGCACCAGTGCTTCACCATCTCTCCCTAGCTTGCGCCCCCTTAGAGCACCAGCTTTAAGGGGGCTGTCGTCTTTCATAAAAGCACAAAATCCTTAAAGCTTGCCACGGGAGGGGCCAGTCCAACACTTCTCCCCAAGCCCCACTAGGTGGTCTAAGCTGTGGTGCTTAAACCAGGGTTTAGCCCTGTTCATTTCCTCCAGCAAGGTACAAAAGAAGTGGTGAGCAATCCCTTCAAGTATGGGGCATGGCAGTGTCACGCTTCCATCTTCTTCCATGGTGCCCTGCCGCTCTTATGCAATAGCCACCATGTTGTTGCCTCCCTAGCCCAGTACACCTAATTGCACCAGCATCGCCTGCCCTTTGACTAATCCAAGGAGGGCTCCCACCATGAGAAATCAGAGATTACAGCTGAGGCCAGCCATACTGCCATAGGGTAGGGCTGTTGCTCCCAGCGCAGAGCCACCCTGTTCTTCCCGGACATTGGCAAGGGGTTGGGTGGCCGCAAGCAGTTGCTCCCAGCGCAGAGCCACCCTGTTCTTCCCGGTGGGTACCAGGGCTCATTTCTCCCCTGGCAAGCGTTGGGTCGAGATGCCTACTGCAAACATGGCTTTGGCCATGGCTCCTGCATCCAATTCATCTTGCCAACACCCTGGTCCACACCAACCCACCAGCAGTGATGGCAATCAGCCGCAACCAGCCCCAAGATTCCCTCAAACATTGTCCCTGATGTTGTGGCCTTGAGCTTGACACCATGACCTCTGTGGCTGTGGTCTCAACTCTCTTATTGAGCCGCAGCCCTACTGAGAACTTGCAGTGCTTTGCAAGGGCATCCCCCCAGCTGCACCCATGGTTTCAGTCTGACCCACCTCCCTGGAATACCAGATTAACTATAGCCTGATTACTTCTCTGTGACAGACCTACACAGGGCATTTCTGCCATAGCCATATAGTTTTTGCCCTGCACCACTTTTGGTCACCAAGGAGCCATCACCAAGCAAATATCATCTGCTGCAGCTAGATTACAGAAATTAGGGGTTACAAGGAAAGAGGAACCTGCCTCAGCAGCGGCACATTTGAATCAGAATCTCCGGTAACCGAAGAGCCATCCTTAGATGACCCTGTACTGCGCTGCTCAAACTATTGTTATTCAGCTGGATTGTTTACAAATTAGTAAGCCTGCTAAATAAATTTCCTGGCACACTACTCAAACTGTTGCCAGATAGGTGGATAGAGCATAGATTAGAAAGCTCACTAAATAAATTTTCTAGCACATTTTCTAGCTCACTGGAACTTAAATCACAATGAAATCCAGAGTAGAATATCTTATTACAAATTGGCAGATCATAATCATCTGGGTATAAATCGACAAATTGATGGAATTGCAGGTTTACAGGATAGATCATTGCCCTGCAGCCAGACCGTTCGTAGACCATAAAGCCCACCAAATAAATCTGCCGGTACACTTCTCAAGTTATTGTTGTGCAGGTAGATAGCTTGCAGATTAGAAAGACTACTAAATAAAACTGCTGGCACACTGCTTAAACGGTAGAAGATACAGAGCTGACTAAACTAAAATTATGCCAACCGATATTGACAGTGTTCCACAAAAGCTTCAGAAAACTATCCAGTCTACAGTGGTTCAATAAATTGAATCACTGCGCAACACCTAGGTAATCCAAGATCTAGATTTATGTCTAAACAGTAAGATATTCTACATTTTCATCAATCAAGACAAACTGATAAATCATGATTATCTATATATAATTTGATATCTGATCGAACTGTAGGTTTGCAGGATAGGTCATTGCCCTCCAAACCGATCATTTGCAGACTAGAAAGCCCGCTAAATAAATCTTCCGGTACACTACTCAAACTATCACCATCTAGAGAGATCATTTGCAGATTAGTAAGCCCACTAAATAAGTTTACTGATATACTGTCCAAATTATTGCCAGCCAGTACGATTGCGTCCAGATTGGTAAGACCACTAAATAAACTCTCTGGCACACTGCTCAGATTATTGTGCTTCAGGTTGACATAGCGCAGATTGATAAGACTACTAAATAAATTTTCTGTTATATTGCTCAAATTATTATCTCCCAGGTCGATCCATTCCAGATTAGTAAGCTCACTAAATAAATTTTCTGACACACTGGTCAAGCTGTTGCCGCGCAGAAAGATAGCATTAAGATTAGGGTGAGCAGGACGA
>RKSC01000099.1 GCA_007571085.1 Synechococcus sp. PNGco_S_binSS4 | reverse complement strand
CCCCGGTAGGTTACCTGGGGCTTGAGGGCTGGAGCGGGTCAGCTCTAGGCTCCACTTGCGGGAAAGGATGTCCAACCACTCCGTGATGGGGGGATCACTATGCTGCCGTGCCTCCGCCAGTAACTGCTGAGCAGCTTCCAGATCTCCCTTGTCTTGCCGCAGCATGGCCTGGGCGATGAGAGGGCGTGGGTCTATGGCTTCCCTGGGGAAACGGCCAATCATTTGCCCTAAGAGTTGATCTGCTCCATTCACATTGCCCCGGGAACGGCGCACATCTGCCAACAGCAAGCCATAGGGCACTTCATCAACATGAACGTCAACAGCAGCAACCCCCTGGACCGCTGGATTGGGGGGTTTTTGCACCCGTTGCCAAGCTGCCTCTGCAATGGCCTCCGCCTGGGCCGCCTCACCCCGTTCCAGGAGAATGCGGCAATAGAGCTGTAGAAGGGAGAGGTTATGAGGATCAACAGCTAGAAGGCTGGCAACCTGCTGGTCAGCAGCAGCCAATTCCCCACTGGCCCGCAGTAGCTCAGCCGATAGCAATCCCAGTTGCCAACGTTGGGGATAGCGCCGGCCCAGGTTTTGGAGACGATCATAGGCGGCCTGCAGATTGCCCTGTTTCAGTTGGGTACTCACCAGCTCCAGCAACAGATCTGGATCATCTGGCGAACTGTGCAATTGCTGTTGCAGCTTGAGTACTTTTTGTTGCTCAGCCGTGATGGGTCTGGCAGTGGTTACCTCAACAGGTGGTTGACCAGCTGATCGGCTGTCAGCCAGCCACCAGCCCAGGGCAAACATTCCTCCATAGCTACCACTGAGCAGAACACCCTGGAGCAGTAGGACGATGATCCTCAGCACAGCAGGTGGGGGTTTTCTGGCAGGATTTAAGTCTGCCATGGGTGGAGGTCCATGCTGGGAATGAGGAAGCAACCCATTTCACCGGTTACAGATCCTCTACAATTCCGAGCCATCGGACTTGTGCGGGGCATCTACAAGCCAGAAGATCCTGACTGCATAAGCCGTGGTGTGATCCATGCCATGGATGAAACCCAGTTGGAAGCCGTTCTTCTGGGGCGCGTGATCCATTTGGTGCAGCGGTATGTGGATCTGAACCAGCCCCACCTTTGGGTGTGTTATCCCCGGAATCGGGATAAAACTAGGAGCAAGCTTCACCTGCAAGTTATGGGCATTTGGGAGCCCAAACTCCTGAATCCTGCTGATGAATCACCCCAGCAGGTGCAAGCCCCTAAAGCCCCTGAAGCACCGGATGGCTACTTTTCCATACGGGGTGAGTTGATCTTTACAGATCCGGGGGCTCAGAAGTTTTTGATTAAGATCCGTCAGCAACCCCAGGACAGCAGCAAGCGCCCTCGCAGTTTCAAGCTGATGCTCCATGGGATTGTGCCGCGGCGAGTCTTGCACCATTTCCTCAGCGTGGACCTGAAGCGTCGTGGCCAGAGCCTCCACACTGAGCACTACGATGTGATTCAGCCCATGAACCGTGGTCGCCCCGGCCGGGGTCCAGGTGGCCGCAAAAGGGTAAACCAGGACAGGAGCTCCGTGAGCCGTCCCTCAAGGTTGAGGTTTTCCATATAACCCCAGCACCATCACCAGCCTAAGCAGGCCATGGGAGGGCGTTGTTCTAGGCCCAAGGCATTGGCAACCATGGGATGACAGACAAAACCAGCGGCGGTGTTCAGACCCCCCAGTAGTTCTGGTCTCTCGGTTACGGCCTGGCTCAGTTCACCACCGGCAATGGTGTGGATGTAGGGCAGGGTCACACTCACCAATGCCTGGGTGGCAGTGTGGGGCACGGCGCCAGGCATATTGCCAACGGCGTAATGCTGCACCCCATGGACCGTGCGCACGGGATCTGTGTGGACCGTCTCCCGGCTGGTGGCAATGCAACCACCTTGATCAATGGCCACGTCCACAATGACAGAGCCGGGGCCCATGCGCCGCACCAGCTGCTCATCTACAAGGGTGGGGGCCCTACCACCAGGAGTCAGCACAGCGCCAATGAGCAAATCCGCTGTGGGCACCAGCCGCTCAATGATGGTCTGGTTGCTAATCAAGGAAATCATCCGACCCCGGCGCTCACTCTCCAGTTGCCGCAGCCGGGCCGGGGAACGGTCCAGCAAAAACACCTCCCCATCCATGCCTATGGCAACCCGGGCCGCACTCCAACCCACAGTGCCAGCGCCCAGGATCACCACCCGAGCAGGTTGCACACCGGTGCACCCTCCCATGAGGACCCCACGGCCCCCATGGGGCTTTTCCAGGAGATGGGCTCCCGCCTGGGTGGCCAACCGCCCAGCAATCTCGCTCATGGGACCTAGGAGTGGCAAGGTGCCATCCTCCAGCTGCACGGTTTCATAGGCAATAGCAGTCACCTTGGCATCCAGCAGAGCCTGGGCCACTTCCGGATAGGCCGCCAGGTGCAGATAGGTGAATAGCACCAGGTCTTGGCGCAGAAACTGGTACTCCTGGCATTGGGGCTCCTTCACCTTCACCACCAGCTGGGCAGCCCAGGCGGTGGGGGCATCAACCATGACTGCCCCGGCAGCAACAAAGTCCTGGTCCGTGAGGCCAGCTTCTTCCCCGGCCCCCTGCTCCACCCGCACCTCTAAGCCATGGTGGGTTAGCTCCTTGACGGCATCTGGGGTCAGTGCCACCCGTCGCTCATCCTGTTTCACTTCACGGGGAACGCCCACACTGGCAATTGACGAAATAGCCATGGCCATCAAAAACTGGCTACAGATTGGCTTGCCAGGTGCCTATTGGCTGGGTCAAGTGTGACGGACCCTTATGGTGACCAACCATCCCCTGGTCAGGTTCGGCTGAGTAGGGGATAACCCAGGGCCTCCCGCTCCTGCTGCCAGGCCATGGCCACAGCAGCGGCCAGCTTGCGAATGGCCATGATGGTCCGTTGTCGCTCGGTGACAGAAATCACCCCACGGGCATCCAGCAAGTTGAAGCAATGGCTGCACTTGAGCACCCAATCCAGAGCGGGTACAGCCAACCCTTGGTGTGCCAACTGGCTGGCTTCCTCCTCATAGAGGCGGAAGAGCTGGAAAAGGCGCTGGGGATCACTGGCAAGGAAGTTGTAGCGGCACTGCTGCCGCTCCTGCTCTAACCAGATCTGGCCGTAGCGCAAATGGTGGCTCCACCACAGATCCCAGAGATTATCCACCTCTTGCAGGTACATGGCCAGCCGCTCCAAGCCGTAGGTGATCTCCACAGACACCGGACAGCAGTCCAGGCCACCGCACTGTTGGAAGTAGGTGAACTGGGTGATCTCCATTCCATCCAGCCACACCTCCCAACCCACACCCCATGCCCCCAGGGTTGGAGATTCCCAGTTGTCCTCCACAAAACGGACATCATGGAGTTGGCACTCAATGCCCAAGGCCTCGAGGGAGCGGAGATAGGTTTCCTGAATGCCCTCTGGAGATGGTTTGATGAGCACCTGGTATTGAAAGTAGTGCTGGGCACGGTTGGGGTTGTCTCCATAACGCCCATCCCCTGGTCGTCGGCAAGGCTCTGGATAGGCCACGGACCAGGGCTCCGGTCCCAGAGCACGCAAAAAGGTGTGGGGACTCATGGTGCCAGCCCCCTTTTCTGTGTCATAAGGTTGGAGCAAAACACAGCCCTGTTGGCCCCAGAAACGATTCAGGGTTGTGATGATCTGCTCAAAGGTTTGTGATCTGGACATGGAGCAAGGGGTGCCTCAGCAGAACTGAAGGGATAGGGATGTAATTACCGCCATTGTCTCAAGAGGGGAGGAGATCCACTAAAATGACCATAATCCCCTGCAAACATGCCCATGATTGGCTTTAGTCCTCTGATGATGGACTCCCGATCCATTGTGCTGGATCGTCCATCAGCACCTCCCCGGCAGAGGGGAGAGCAGCTAAAAAGTGGTCTTGTGACAGCCATGGCCTGGCTCTTGGCCCTGCTGGAGTTGGCGGTGGCCATCACCCTGGCCGTGAGCCAAGGTCTCCTGATTGCCATGATCCTCATGGCTCCTTTGGACCCCCCTGACCAGGAGAATCAGCCCAAGACCTAGGGGAATCTCCCTTACCTGGGCAAAGGTGATCCGGCCCCTGGTAAGGTCAGGGGGAATCAGGGTTTTTCGTGCGCCAGGCTTTGATTGCAGGGAACTGGAAGATGCACATGACTTGTGCAGCTGCACTGCGTTTTCTTGAAGATTTTCTGCCCCAGGTAACAGACATTCCTACGGATCGAACCGTTATTTTGATCCCACCGTTTACAGCCCTCTCCAGCCTGAGCGGCGCCATGCATGGGGGGCGCATTCGTCTGGGTGCCCAGAATGTGCATTGGGATGGAGATGGAGCCTACACAGGTGAGATTTCTGCCCCCATGCTCACGGAGCACGGGGTGCGCTATGTGGTGGTGGGCCACAGTGAGCCTCGCAAGTACTGGTGTGAAACAGATGAGGCTGTCAACCGTCGGGCCCATGCAGCCCAAAAGGAAGGGCTCACACCCATTGTCTGTGTTGGGGAGAGCCTGGAGGAACGGCAAGCCGAAAAAACAGATGCGGTGATCCGCTCCCAGGTGGCAGCTGGCCTGGATGGTCTGGAGCTGGATTCCATTGTGGTGGCCTATGAGCCCATCTGGGCCATTGGCACAGGCAAAACCTGTGATGCCTCAGAAGCAAACCGCATCTGCGGACTGATCCGCCAATGGTCAGGCAATCCAGAGCTGATCATCCAATACGGCGGTTCAGTAAAACCAGGAAGCATTGATGAGCTGATGCATCAGGGCCACATTGATGGGGTGCTGGTGGGTGGTGCTTCCCTAGACCCTGATGCCTTTGCCCGTATCGTCAACTATCAGTCCTTCACAGAATCCTAGGTAGCCCCCCGTGCCATGAACAGCACGATCCCAGGTCTGAAGACCTGTGGCACCGCAGTGATGGCTGTGGTGAATGTGACACCCGACAGCTTCAGTGATGGGGGCTCCATCACCAGCCTGGATCAGGCCGTGGCCACCTGTGCAGCCCATCTGAAGGCAGGAGCCCACATCCTGGATATTGGTGGCCAGAGCACCCGCCCCGGAGCAGTAGAGGTGGGAGCCGCTGTGGAAATGGAACGGGTAGTTCCCCTTATCCGGGCCATCCGCCGTCAGCTGGGATCTACACCACTGCTCTCCATTGACACCTTTTGGGCCCATGTGGCAGAAGCAGCCCTGCAAGCAGGGGTGAATTGGGTGAATGATGTGAGCGGTGGCTGGCAAGATCCAGCCATGTTGCCCTTGGTGGCCCGCTGGCGCTGTCCCTACGTGACCATGCACCGTCGCGGTAATAGCCGCACCATGGATCACATGGCCCACTACAAAGATGTGGTGGCAGAGGTGGAGGCTGCCCTGCTGCAGCAGACAACCATGGCCCAGGCAGCCGGTGTGGAGCCTTGGCAATTGATCTGGGATCCTGGCCTGGGCTTTGCCAAGACCACTGAACACAACCTAGCCATTCTCCACCACCTGTCTCGCCTGAGTCGCCACGGCTATCCCCTGCTGGTGGGTCCTTCCCGCAAACGATTTATTGGTGAGGTGCTGGATCAGGCCGATCCCCGCCAGCGGGTCTGGGGGACAGCCGCAGCAGTTTGCAAGGCCATAGCTGGTGGCGCGGCAGTGGTGCGCATCCATGATGTGGCTGCCATGGTGCAAGTAGCTGCCATGGCCGATGCACTCTGGTGCCAGCAGTAGCCATGGCCACCATGGGGTTTCTGCTCAGGGGGAAGCAGCCAGCTGCCGCCGGTAAAGACTCACCAACAAATCCCGGCGCAAATGGGGATAGGGACCAACCCAAAGATCCTGTTGGGGTAGCCAGGCATCACTGAATGCCATGACCGGGGAAAAGTCCCGCCGGTTAGCCATGGCAAGGCAGCAAATGGTGTCACCTGGACCAATCCTTTGATGTTTTTTTTCTAAGGGGAAGGACAAGGTTCCCAGGAAACCATCTTCATCCACCAGCTCCAGATTCAGCCAGAGACGCCTGCTCTCCACCAGCTCCAGCCGTCCTTTGGCATTCACATCTTCACGGCGCTCCGCCACCCGCTCTTCTGTGAACAGGTGGTCCACTTGAGCCATCACAAGGGCTGTGTGGGCAAAACAGCGCAGACGGCCATTGCGCTGGGCCGCCACCGCAACAGGTGCCCAGAGGCAGGTGAGGCCGAACACAAGACCAACCATCAGCCAGAAAGAACCACCGGGGGTGGCAAAGCCAAAAGCCTGGCCAATGAGCAGGCTGATCACACTCCCAATTGCTGAAATCATTACCCGCTGGAGCAGCACCTGAGGGCTTCCCCAACAGGCACTGAACTGGGGCCCGGTGCACACCTTAGGGAGCAAACGGTTGCGCTCCGCTTTGCTGAGGGGAATCAGCATTTAGAGCAGGTGTTCCAAGCCATAGACCAGACCCTCCAAAGTGGCCACACGGCGAATGGTCCGCAGCACACCGGGCATGTATGCACTGCGATCAATGGTGTCATGGCGCAGGGTGTAGGTTTCACCAGGTGCGCCAAACATCACCTCCTGGTGAGCCACCAGACCGGGGAGCCGTAAGGCATGGAGCCGTAGACCACTGGAACGCTGTGCACCACGACTACCCTTGAGGCTTTCCTTCTCCTCCAGCGGTGATGAATTATAGGACTTACCCAGGGCTTCCAATAGCTCTGCTGTTTTGATGCAAGTGCCACTGGGGGCATCCGCCTTGCCGTTGTGATGTAGTTCAATCAATTCAGCATGGTTATAGAAGCGGGCAGCAGCCACAGCCGCCTGCTGCAGTAGCACCATGCCCACGGAAAAGTTGGGAATCACTGCGGCGCCCACGGAGGCCTTACAACTGAAATCAGCTAGATCCCCCAGCTGCTCTGGAGAAAGACCTGTGGTGCCAATAACCGGGTGTACACCGTAGGCAATAGCAGCTCGGGTGTGGTCATAGACCACATTGGGGTGGGTGAAGTCCACCATGACAGCACCAGAATGCTGCTGGCTAATCAGACAAAGATTCCCCTCCAGATCCTGGCTGATGGGCACATCCAGAACACCTAAACCCAGCCGGGAACCAATGTCCTCACCTTGGGCTTCTACTGCTGTGTCAATGGCAGCCACCAGCCTAAGATCCGCCGCCCCTGTTACGGCACGGACCACATGGGAGCCCATGCGCCCCAGTGCCCCCACCACCAGCACAGGGGTGGTTGAT
>RKSC01000018.1 GCA_007571085.1 Synechococcus sp. PNGco_S_binSS4 | reverse complement strand
TGGTTGGTCTCTATTAATTAAGCCTACACTGCCAAGATCTTGCAAGGTCTTATGTTGAAGCCAGAACCAAGAGGTTCCCCCAGAGGACCGGACTAGAGTCCCACCAGTGAAGCTACCGCTGGGGAGCCAGCACCCAATCACCAGGGCTTGGGGGATGGTCACTGGAAGAGGCTTCCCCTCAGAGGTCATGGTGAAGCCCAGGGGAGGATATTTCCCAGTACTCAGAATCCCAGTACTCAGAATCAAAGTGGCTCGGGGGAGACTTGAACTCCCGACCTTGGGGTTATGAATCCCACGCTCTAACCAGCTGAGCTACCGAGCCATGGGTGTGGATCCTAGCAGCAAATGGGCCCTGCCACCTTACCCGTCCACACCTTCAGCGGGGAGGCAACAAGGCTAGGGGATTGGCAGCGCCGCTGCCTTGGGGATGAATTTCAAAGTGCAGATGGGGTCCTGTACAGATGCCGGTGCAGCCCATGAGGCTGATCACCTGGCCTCGGCGCACAGCCTGACCGGCTTTTACCAAGATTCTGGAGTTATGGGCATAGCGGCTGCGGCTGCCATCAGCATGGCTCAGTTCCACCAGATAGCCATAGCCGTTCTGGTGCCAGAAGGCCCGTCTTACCTCTCCATCCGCAGCAGCCAAGACCGGGGTGCCCACATGGTCCGCAATGTCAATGCCATTATGCATCCGTCCCCAGCGCCAGCCATAACCAGAGGTGACGAGTCCAGACCGGGTGGGCCAGCTCCAGCGGGTCTCAAACCGCAATTCCTGCTGTTGACCGGCCATCTGCTGGTCAGGCCAGGCGAGGCCAGCAACACCTGGTCGTGCAGCAAGCTGTTGGCTATTAGGGCGTATTAGGGGCAGCTTCAGCTTCATGCCTGGACGCAGGTCTTGGTTGCCCAGGGTTGGGTTGAGGTCATAAATCTTCTTCAGTGGGTAGCCCCCTTCAGCAGAAATGGATGCCAGCTGTTCTCCTTGTCTCACTGTGTGGACACGCTCTCCCCTTTGAGGGACGGTGTTGTAAAATGCCAAACCCTTCGGTGGTGTTTCCCGCAGGGTTGAGAGGTCAAGAGCAGTGGCATGTTCAACGGAGGAGCGCCAGTCTTGAGGCAGGCTGATCCAGCTGCCTTTGACCATGGGTTTCTCATTTCGCCAATCCCCATTAATCCAACTCAGGGTATCTGGAGGCATGTCCAGCTGGTTGGCCAGATCCCCATAGGAGATGGTTTGGGCTAGCTGAATCCAAATCAGCGGCTGGTTGCTCTGGAAGATTCTTTTTTCCCGTGCTTCCCGCTGGGTCCTGTTCATTGAATGGGCCAGGGTTTTGGGGGGTTCCTCCCGCAGGTTGGCGGCATCAATCCATGGACCGCTGTAGCTTTCTAAATGGGACTTAAACAGAGCCGGTAGGCTGATCCAGCTGCCCTTAGCTAAGGGATGGGATGTGGTGGCCCCGTTGTGGTGAAGCACAGTTTTGATGGGCAGTTTTAGGCCCTCTGCCAGCTTTTTATGAGACCCATCCTGCTTTAACTGGACCCAGATCAAGGATGGGCTAGCCACACCCTGTTCTGCCGTCCCCTGGTGAGACGACCCTGCCAATGGCAAGGGAGGCAAGTCTCCCACAGCTTTGACCCTGAGGCTTTCCTTGAAAGATAGGAATACCGTTAGGGGAAGCAGCAACAGAGGAAGAAAAGTGAAGGGAGACCGCACTCTGGATCCAGTTCAGTTAAGGAGGAACGCAGCTTGCACAGCGTTGCCTGAATCATTACCTTCTGATTAGGCCATGGCAAGGATCTCTGCCCCACCAGCTAGTCTTGATTCCTATTCCCTCAACAGGGCTGCCTTGATGGAAGGGTGGGCCAAATTGCCTAAGCACAGCTGGTCTGCAAGCCAGTGGACCGCTGCTCTGGAGGGATGGCCCGGTGCTCCTGGACCCCAACGTGTTCCGGGGGTGGCCATGGAGAAGGCCGTGGCCATGGCTCTGGTGTGTGGAGCCCAGCCCCGTCAACCCCTTCTCCGTTGGTGCCTGCGCTGGCGCCACAGTCAGCCCCAGCAAACTGCCCAGCAGCTCATAGCCGGTGGCGTCTCCCCCGGTCCTGAACTGGGACAGAGGCTGCGGAGCTTACGGGCTCAGTCCATAGAGGCTGGCGAGGGGCCCGTCACCAGACCCCTTCCACCCCCAGGCATCAAGATCTAGCCTATGGGTATCCCCCATGGTTTCCCATGAAACTCACCGTGCTTAAGTTCAGCTCCCAAGATTGCGGCACCTGCCACCGCATGGCCCACTATGACGCCAAAGTGGCCACAGAGCTGGGAACAGAGCTAATTAATGTGATGCTTCAGGACACCAACCTCTACCGGCGCTACAGGAAGGTGCTCCTGGCCCAGTACCCCAACAAGGAAGGCATGGGTTGGCCCACCTACCTGTTGGTCAGTGATCCTGAAGGAGACTTCACCATCCACGGCGCACTGAGGGGAGGGATGCCCAAAGGGGAGTTCCGCCAGAAGCTGGCGGCCCTTCTCCCTGGGAAGGCTTGAGGAGCACCGCTGCTGGGCTCCTTTAGCTCTTGCGGCTTTTCCGTTGGCCTGGAGATTGCTCCGCCTTACGGCGGCGCCTGTCATTCACCTCCATCAACGAGAGGTAGACCACTCCAGAGGTGACAAACACCAGCAGCAGTAGGGCCATCAGACCCAAAATACGGCTTGCTGTGAAGAGCTCTCCTATTTGCATTTAGGTTTTTGCATTTAGGGCGGGAACTCAGGTCTGCCCATGGAAGTCCTGCTCAGAAGAATTTGAGAGTGTTGTCCCCATCACGGCCCCAAACCACAAAGGCGATGGAGATGGTAAACATGGCTGCCACAGCAGCCCAACCCACGGAAATCAGCATGACAAGTCAGGCAATACCACTTCACACTAGCGGGGAATGTGGGCATCCCACTGGCCAGAACACCCCTACTACTGCGATCATATGCACCATTGCTGTGGTGACAAGCACACCGGGGACGGGACCCCTGGGAAACTCCCTTCCCCCGTGCCGGCCATAATCCCACTATCCCACCATGGTTTGCACCACCCACACCTAAGCAAACAGGATCTCACCATGGCTCTTTAGAATGGCTCTTAGGGGGGTTAAGTGGGAGAGTTGGGGTTTAAGTTACCCACCATTGGGCCAAACCTGCTCACAATAGGAGCACACACCAGCAGGGGACACATGCCATGGGTCGGGTTGTACAGAATCACTCCACTCACATCGACGGGCTTTTGAAAGTCCTCAAAAAAGTGGCAGCAGCAGAGGGGGTGACCACCTGCACCCCAGGGGAAATCCGTGGTGGTGGAGCTAATGCTGAGGTTTTTCAGCTGCGCATCACCACACCACTGGCCTACGGGGGTGGGTTTAAGGCCATTGCCCGCAAGGGCCGCTCCAGCCAGGAGGTATTCATCACCACCCAGTTGGATAAAGCCAGACTCCAGGAGCTGGTCAGGGGAATCCTGGATTCATAAACATTGGGTCCGGCGAAGAGACTGGAACCGCTATGCCGTCCTACCTCAGGTTTCGACCTGGCAGTAACCAGAAGGGATGCAAAAGCGGGGATCCATTTCCGGCGCAGTGGCCGGTCTACTTCACCGTCGCAACATGCTTCCCACATCGAAAGGGAGTCAGATCAGAACACTGGAGAAGGCAGAAGACCAACGCAGCAGTTCCGGCCCCATTCTAAACCCCCACCTGGGACAGTGGCCAGATGGTGTCCACCGCTGCCAAGGTTTCTCTGATGTCCTGCTGCTGCTGCCTAGGGGTGGTGCTGGTGAGGCAGCGGGTGATGTGGCCCAGCTTACGTCCCGGACGGCTGGTGCGCTTCCCATACCAGTGGAGATGGCAACCGCCCAGGGCTGCCAAGTCCTGTTGCTGCTCCACATAGTTGTCCTGGCCCTCTTCAAAGCCGAGGAGGTTGACCATGAGAGCTCCTGGTGTGTTCAGGTCCGTCAGCCCCAGGGATGCACCGGTTAAGGCCCGCAAATGCTGCTCAAACTGGCTGGTGACACAGGCCTCAATGGTGAGGTGCCCAGAGTTATGGGTGCGGGGAGCCAGCTCATTCACCAGGAGCCCTTCTGGTGCCAAAAACAGCTCCACCGCCAGCACACCCACGTAGTTGAGCTGTTGCAGCACAGAACCCATGATGGTGTGGGCACGGGACGCCACAGCCTGGGATACGGGTGCTGGGGATAGAACCGTGGTGCAGACTTGCCCCTGCTGGCGGGTTTCCAACAATGGGTAGCAGCGAACCTCTCCCGTGACTGAGCGGGCCCCCACCATGGCCAGCTCCCGTTCAAAGGGCACCAAGCGCTCCAGGTACCAGTCTGCTGGAGAGACCACTTCAGCCAGGGCCTCCAGATCTTTGATGTTGACAACGGTGCGGAGACCACGGCCGTCATAGCCCCCAGAGGCCGCCTTGGCCATGAGGGGATAGCCCAAGTCCTCCAGGCGCTCCGGGTGGGCCAGGGCATCCTGCAAATCCATCCAGCCTGGCACAGGAAGATTCAGTTCTTGCAAGAGGTAACGCTGCTTCCGCTTATCGATCAATCGGGAGAGGGCCCCTAAGGAAGGACGAAACACCACCCCGGCCTCTTCCAAAGGCTGGAGGGCCGTCAGATCAATGAGCTCATTTTCAAAGCCAATGACATCCACCTGATTGGCTAAGGCTTTCACCGCCTCTGGTGAGCCCAAAGGACCCTCCACCCAGCCACTGGCCACCCCCACGGCTGGATCATGGCCACAGGGACTCTGCACAATCAGGCTGATCTCCATGGCCTGGGCAGCCATGGCCAGCATCTGAGCCAACTGGCCTGCTCCAATAATGCCCACCCGCATGGTTCCACATCTCTCTTCAAAGGAAACGGCTACCCTTTGCCATACCAAAACGCAACAGGGTCAGCACCATGACCAGCAAAAACAGAGCCAGCCCCACAGTGCATGCATAGCTGATGTCCAGCTCCCGGAAGGCCTGGTCATATACATAGTAGACCAGTGTGCGGGTGCTATCGGCAGGCCCACCCTGGGTCATAAGAAACACTTCCTCAAACACCTTGGTGGCGGCAATGGCAGAGATGACAGCCACCAGCACCACATAGGGGCGTAGCAAGGGCAGGGTGATGTGCAGATGGACACGCCAACCACGGCAACCATCCAAAGCTGCGGCCTCATAAAGCTGGCTGGGAATTCCCTGCAGGCCCGCCAGAAAAATCACCATGTAATAGCCAATACCTTTCCAGAAGGTGACAACCATGACCGACACCAGGGCCAGACCTGGATCACTCAGAAAGCCAATGGGACCAGCCCCAAACCAGGTGCTGAGGAGACCATTCAGCAGGCCATTTTCCCCATAGAGCCAGCGGAAGGCAATGGCTGCCACCACAATGGACACCAGTACAGGGGTGTAATAGGCCAATCGCAGCAGTTGGATGCCGGGTAGTTTGCGGTTGACCAGAATGGCCAGAGCTAGGGCACTCACCACAATGGGTGGCACCACACCCACCAGATAGATCACCGTGGTACCCAGAACCCGTCGAAAGGTGGTATCAGCCAACAGACGCTGGAGATTGGCCAGGCCCACCCAGGTGAGAGGTTGGCTCACATCCAAGCCACTGCGGGTAAAGCTCATAAGAAAAGCCAACAGGGCTGGCATGAGCACAGAGAGGCTCAACAGCAGCAAGGCAGGCAGAAGAAACAGCCATGGAGTGAGAGGGCGGCTGGATTGGGTCATGGCAGGAGAGAATCATCTTGGCAGAAGTCCCCATCCCTATGGTCACGGCTAAAATGCAACGCATTCCTGTTGCCCTTGAGCAGAGGGGCTACCAGGTGGTTATTGGTGGGGGCTGCTGGAACCAGATCGGCGAGGAGCTGAAGGGGCTGGGCTATGGCCCAGGGCTCAAAGTACTGGTGGTGAGCAACCCCTTGATTTTTCACCATTATGGCCCCCAACTGATGAAAGTCCTAGGGGCAGCTGGTTTTACCGCCAGCCACCTGTTGGTGGAGGCGGGAGAGCAGTACAAAACCCCTGCCACAGTGGCCCAAATTCATGATGCCTGCTGGAATGAACGCCTAGAGCGGGGTTCCTTAATCCTGGCCCTCGGTGGTGGGGTGATTGGCGATATGGCTGGTTTTGCCGCCGCCACCTGGTTGCGGGGCATTACCCTGGTCCAGGTGCCCACCACCCTATTGGCCATGGTGGATGCTGCCATTGGTGGCAAAACCGGTGTGAACCACCCGGGGGGCAAAAACCTCATTGGTGCCTTCCATCAACCCCGATTGGTGCTGGTGGATCCAGACACCCTATCCACCCTGCCGGAACGGGAGTTTCAAGCGGGCATGGCGGAAGTGATCAAGTACGGAGTCATTGGTGATTCTTCATTGTTCATGGAGCTGGAGCAAGCGGAGAGCCTCAAGTCCTTCACTGCCATGGAACCAGCCCTGCTCACCACCCTATTGTGTCGCTCTGCTGCCGCCAAGGCTGGGGTGGTGGCAGCTGATGAGCGAGAAGGAGGCCGCCGGGCCATCCTCAACTATGGCCACACCATGGGTCATGCCCTAGAAACCCTCACCGGATATACCACCTACCTCCATGGAGAAGCTGTGGCCCTTGGCATGCACGCCATGGGTTGGATTGCCAGCCAGGAGGGCCACTGGACTGCTGCTGACCAGCGGCGTCAGGCCATGGTCATTGCCAAAGCGGGCCTACCCCTATGTTGGCCTTCATTAGATGGGGAGGCTGTGGTGGACTGCCTCAGCAGGGATAAGAAAGTTCAACAGGGCCATGGGCGCTTCGTAGTACCTAGAGCCATTGGCAAGGTGGAGATTCGCCATGACATCAGCGCTGAACGGGTCAAGGAGGCAATTAGGGTGCTTAGGGCCCCCCAGCCCAACTAGGACCTCAAGGCTGGTGTTGGGTTATGTGACCCACCAGGGCAAATAGGGTTAAGCCCAGGGCCATTAGCTACTTCTGGTGCTGTGGGGGTTGTGTATTCTCTAGCACCTGGAGCCATTACACCATTAAGGTTTATAGCCTTCCCTGGCAGAACCACCTGGTAGGGCTGGTGGGTTCGGCCATTAAAACTTGGCCATGGAAATAATCAATATCACCAGAGACCTGGACTATTGGCTTCATCTGGTGAATTGCCGCCTTCAGATTAGTGGGTAGATTAGCAATGCCCTCTATAAATGCCTTCTGCAAATGCCCTCTGTGAAGAGCCCTGGCCATATACCATGGACTTCAATTAGAATCATATGGCCAAATGGCCTAGAATCTTACAAC
>RKSC01000076.1 GCA_007571085.1 Synechococcus sp. PNGco_S_binSS4 | reverse complement strand
AGCAAACCAGCTCTGCCTAAAACCTCTGGCAAACCCCATGGTCTAGGTTCCCTATGGTGGAGAGAGGCGATCCAGGGCTAGGCGAGCTGCCCCAGCCCGTCCAGCCCCATTGCCCAAGGCACAAGGCATGATATCCATGCCTTGACGAAACATAGGGAGTAGGCGCTGCTCCAATTCCTGCTCCAGGGCAGTGCGGAAGTAGGGCAATGACCCGGCAATGCCTCCCCCTAAGAGGACACGTTCTGGCGTGAAAAGATAAGCCAAAGAAGCAATACCCATTCCCAAGTGGCGGCCGTAGGTTTGCCAGTGGGCAAGGGCTGTGGGCTCCTCCTGGGCTGCCCGCTCAGCCAATTCTTCCGGCTCCAGGCCTGAGAGCCCTTTGATGGCGGCAATGGAGCAATGCTGCTCTAGGGAGCCATGGTTGCCACTATTGCAGTGGGGACCATGGGGATCTAGGAGAATCAAGCCAGGCTCTGCAGCAATCCCTAAGCGCCCGCTGAACAGCTTCCCTCCCAGAATGACAGCTCCCCCCACACCGGTTCCCAAGGAAAGCAGCACCATGTCCTGCACCCCTTGTCCGGCTCCCAGCCAGAGTTCCCCCAGGGCAGCACAGTTGGCATCGTTGGCCATGGTCACAGGGCGTTCCTGCTGGGCCTCCAACCAAGCCGCCAGGGGTACATGATGCCAGCCGGGCAGATTGATGGCCACTTGGGCCACCCGCCCCGTTCCATCTATGGGACCAGGAACACCAACCCCTATGGTGCCAGCTTGATGGTGAGGATCCAGGCGCTCCAGACCCTCCAGCAATGCTGTGGTCACTGCCCCTGGTGTTGCCGGTTGAGGGGTGGTCAACTGCAAGTGGGCACAGCAGTGACCAGTTTTGGTAAAAGAGCCCAACTTCAGGGCTGTGCCACCAATGTCAATACCAATAATCTGTTGCACAGCATTAGAAGCGGGAGGAAAACTGCAACACCCCCTTGCTGTGGCCATCACGATCCACTGTCACCTCAACGGCAAGGGCAGGATTGAGCTGAATGTTCAATCTGGATTGGGGGGGCAGATCGTTGCGGTTCAAGGCCCCCACCACGGATATATCCAGGCGGTCAGTCACGGTTAACCCCAATTCCCCTGCCAAGACAAATGCGCTACTTTGCTGCTCGCTTTTACTGGCTGTTGCCGGGGCAAAGGAGGTGGGACTGATGGAGAAGATTGTCCGTTGCCCTAAGGAATGGGCCAGCCTGGCCAGCACAGGATCCAAGAGAGTCTGGCCAAAAGCAGAAAACAGCCTGGAGCCCGTACTGCCCTGGATTAATCGATTTACGGCATTGCCGCCGATCAAGGCTACCAACCTATCTTGAGACCGTGATGGCCTGCTCTGCAGGCGAAGGATGGCCGGGAAGTTATCCGCAGGACCTTGCACCACAGCTTGGATGCGCACCAGATTGAGTCGATCAAAGGCAGTTGTAATGCCTGTGATGTCCGCAGCACTGACAGATGCAATACCTGAACTTTGCCCCTGTCCTCCATCCGACTCCTGGGTCCAGAGGGTCACATCAAGGTAGGGAATGAGCCCCGATGACGGTGTGAAAATTGCCACATTGCGGGTTCCTGGGTCCAAGCGGAACCGACTAGTGAACAAGTTGATGTATCCCTGGGAAAATTCCACCAAACCAAGGGGCTGCAAGTCAGGTCCCATGGGCCCTGTGAGGCGTACCTGCCCAGCCAATGTGAAACGAGACACCGCTGAGGCTTCCAAGGCCAGCTCAGGCCCCAACACCACCCGCAGACCCTTTAGGGAGATGGGTGGAAGTTGCTCCAGGGACTGAAGGAGGGAAAGCTCTAACGGTGAGGCACCACCTAGGTCTGCAAGCTCCAAAGGATCTTGCCAAGTCCAGCGCCGCAATAGATCCTCAACGGGATCTTCCCCTTCCCAACCAATGGCAGCCTGCACCCCAGCTCCATGGTTGGACCCCGGGTTGGTTGCACTGCCGTTGGTCTCTCCATTGCCACCGGCGCGAATTACACCATGGCTGAGTTGCAGGCGCCCCCCCAACTCCAGGTCTTCCACACTGCCCTGGGCAACCAGCTCACCACTGACCACCAGCTCAGCAGCAGGGGTGCTGATGTCCAAGTCCCTCAGCTCCACTGTTAAGGGACTGTCCGTTGTTGAAGGCTGGCGCCAGCCGAGGGAGCCACTGCCCCTAATCTGACCTTCAGCCTCACCGATGGTGGCCTCCAGCTCTTCAACCAACAGTCTGTTCAGATCAAAAGCCACCACACTGTTCAGATTGCGGATGGGGATGCCCGCCACCTGGCCCTCGGCTTCCTGTAGGCGCAGATAGCCGTAGAACTGGGGCTCCTCAAATGATCCTCGAAGAATTAGGGTGGTTTGCACATCCCCCTGGGTCCATAGGATGGTGTCCTGGCTCTGGCTAAGGGATGAGAGAAACACCACCATGATCTCCTCCCCAGCAGAGAGGCGCAATTGGAGTGCATCCGCCCCGCCAGCCAGGTCCACCTGACCTTTGGCTATTAATAGGGGTGTGTCGGCTGTGGTCTGCAAAGCCAGGTCCACCCCCATGGTTGTTCCAACCAGTGCCAGGCTGGCCGGCTCCAATTGAATGGTGTGCCCATGGAACTGGCCCCTCTCCAGTTCCAGTGTCATGGTCACCAGCCGCTGACCAAGCAGATCCTCATACTCCCCCCTGCCCCCCAGGGAGCCCTGCCAAGTCAAGGGCAGTCCAGCCAGAACATTTAGGAGCTTGAGGGGTAGGCCAGATAGATAAAAGGTGCCTGTGCCAGCACCACCCAGTGGTCCCTCCAGATGGAAGTGGAGGGGTTCGTAGTGGGTAGCAATGGCATGGTTCACCTGGCCTTCCCCTAGCCACAGGTGCAGATCAGCCTTCACCAGCGCCCACACCGGTTCATCCACACCGCCATGGAGGTGGACAGCACCATGCACCTGACCCTGCAGGTCATTGAGCTGTTGGCCATTGGTTTGCCTGAGCCGTTCCTGGAGGGTGTGCAAATGCTCCTGGGCCATGGCCAGGTGATCCAGCCGAGCATCCAGACTCTTCTCCACCGCACCAATCACCAGGTCCCCTAAGGCCCCCAGATCCCGGCTGGAGCCCACCTGGGTCTGGGTGCCCTGGTGCAGCTCTTGGATCACGGCCACACTTTGGTAGAGAACCTCTAGGGGAAGACCATCAAGGTGCCCATCAACCCACCAGGATTTCTGGTTGCCGGCCTGCTGGTTCACCTGCACCGCCCCAGTCAAGCGGCCGCTGGGATTGGTCAACAGCTCCCCATCCAGCTGAAGCTGCTCATCCTTCTGGGTCAACTCCAGGTGCAGACTACGGCCGTGTAATAGGGCACCCCAGCGGGGTTGATGAACCACCACCGTTCCCCGGGTCTGGGGGGAATTAAGAGAGAAGCTCCCCTCACCATGGAGCACACCTCCAAGGTCCATCATCTGAGGCTGACCGTCTTGGTCTTGTGGGACCCCTGACTGCAACCATGACAGGGGCAGCTCATGGGCCACCCAGCGGTAGCCATCATCTGTAGTCAGCACCTCCAAATGACCATGGCCAGCACGAAGCTGCAGGTCCCTTAGCTGGAAGGGGGAGGTGATGTGCACATCCATGGTGGTCTCTGCCCCAGCTGGCAGGCTGTTCTGACCACCAGCAGCCATGTGGAGGCTGTGGTCCCCATTGGGCAGAGACAGAATTTTGCCGCTCCAATGCTTAGGGGAACGGACTAAGGACCAACCAGCACCTGCCAGTGCCAACTCCCCATCAAAGCGGGGTTGGCTCAGAAAACCCCGGAGCTGGCCCGTGAGGTGCAGCTTCCCCTGCAGAGGTCTTAAGGAGGCCATGGGAAAATCCTTCAAGGCAAGGCTCAGATCAAGGCCCGCCTCTTGCCAAGAACGCCCTGGCCACCAGTCCACCACACCGCGGCTCTCCAGCTGGGGTGCCTCCACTCTCAGGGCCAACTGCTGGTGGCTGGTGGTTTCCAGGTGCAGCTGGGTCTCCCCCAGGAGGGGACCATCAGGGGTACTGAGACCATGGGGCAATTTGACGGTGAGCCGGGCCTCATCCAGGGCCATGGTGTCCCCGTAGCGGCCCTCTGCGGTGGCTACCCCGCTCAGATGTGGCCCCACAAGGGGAAGGGCTGGCACCCCATCCAGCAAACGGTCCAGATTGATTACCCCCAGGTTGGCCTCCAGCTGCCACTGCCCTCCTGTGGCCTCTCCAGTGAGTCCCAGATGGTCACCAGCTGCCAACTCCAGGTTGCCATTGATTTGCAGGTTTTCCCCCTCCAGTTGCAGAACCAGATCCTCTTCCACCTGGGGATTGCGCAGCTGTAGGAGGATCTCTGGTCCGTTCTCCGTTTGTGCCACAGCCAGAGAACCTGTGTAGGGTTCAGTGGGCCACAGGCCAGGAGCCAACCAATCCCCTGGTTGCCAGCCCATGGTGCTGCTCTGCAGTTGCAGGGTGGGGCTCAGCTGACCAGCCATTGCTAAGTGGCTTTGGCCGGCTTGCAGCTGGAGAGATCCCCAGAGCTGGGGGTGCTCCCCTACTGGGCGCCACTGGCTGGCCAGATGGAGTACCAGATCTGGTGGTGACCGGGAAAGAAGCCCTGTATCTGAAGGCATGTCCCAGTGGCCCGCGGTGAGGTGAATTTGGCTCTCTGGTGCCGTCAGGGATCCCAGAAGTTGTAGATCTGCGGTCAGGGTTCCCTTCAGTAATGCCAGGGGTGGAGGGATAGGACCACTCAAGTGGGCCTGCAGATCCAACTGCAGATCTAATCCCAGGGAACCTTGCACCTGGCCCATGAGTCCATGGAGGTGGAAGTCACCGGGTGTCAGCTGCAAACCATGGCCATCGCAATGGACCCGTAGGGGGTCAAAGCGCAGCGCCCCCAAGGGCACCCCAGGTGCCAGGTCCATCTCCTGTAGTGGCAGCTCCAGGTCCTTGAGCACCAGAGAGCCGGAGCAGGAATTGCCCTGGGCTGGAGAGGTTTGCCATGCCATGGCACCATCCACTTGAGCGGAGACACCTTGTGCCGGTGATTCAGCCACCAGGGCATTGAAATTGGCCAGTTGGAGGGCGCGGGCGGTGCCATTGAGAGACCAGGTGGCACTGAGGGGAATGCCGTGGCTGGCTAGGGAAAGCTGGCCACCTGAGCCAAGATCCAATTGGCCTTTGAAAACCATGTTGTGCCGGGCATGGCCAAAGGTTGCCTGCCCCAAAAAAGTGCCCATGGCATCTGCTGGGGAGTCCTCATCAGCACCGGGCTGCCACCAAAAACGAAACACAGCTGGACCACGGGTGTGAAGCCAAAGCTCCACCAAGTTGGAGTTCTCCTCCCCTGCTTCCCGTTTAGGGACCGTGGTCCAGAACTCCCCCTGGCCATTGCGGCGCCAATCCCCTTTGAGGTCTTGCAAATGGAGGTGAATCACCCAGCGACGCTGCTGCAGGCTGGCCCATAGGTCAACGGACACTAGGAACCCATCAGCAGCCAGCTGGGTGGAATCCAGGGCACTGGGCAAAACCTGACTAGGGCCAAAGTGGATTCCGGTCCAGCCCAACCCACCATAGGGGCCCAACTGCACGGGGCGGCCAAGCAGTTGGCTGTAGTTGGCTTCTAGGCCAGGTTGCAGGCTGCGGTAAGTCCTGGCTAACACCTCATCCAGCACCAACCAGCCCAGGGGCAGCACTGCAGCAACCACCAGGGTGAGCCAGACTAACCATGGCCGGGACTGGAACAAGAGCCAAAAGCGAATCCCCAACATTCTCAAGCTGGCCCTTGCCCAATGGAGGATAGTCCCAACTGTGGCCCTAAATCCCTCTTAACCTAAATGCTGTTCTGTCCATGACCGGGAACGGCACCTTGCTCTATGGCTGTAGACCCCCTGCTTTTCAAGGCTGGTTTGTTGATTGCTGTGGTGGCCATTCTCTTGACAGTGACCACTGTGGCTGGTTTTCTGGGCCGTTGGGGTATGCGATTCCGGTTGGTGGGGATCAGCAGTTTTACAGCTCTTCTGGCCCTGGCTTGTTTGAGTTTTGCCATAAGCTATGAAGACCGCCAAGTCATTGCCGGTGCTGTGAACGTGCCCCTTGTTTTTGACAACGGCACTGGGGTCATTGTTGCTGCACCCAAGGAGTCATTACCCCCGGAGGCCATTGTCCCCACCCTGCAGCAGCTGGCCCTGAACCAATCACGGCGCCCCCAATCCGCTGCCAATGGGTTGATTACTGTGCGACTGCGACAGGTGGAGCCCACCGATGAGCCCGGTGTGAGCCGTCCCCGCCCCTTGGGTGAGGCTCAGCTTCCCCTTGGTGGCCAGCTGGAGGATATTACAGTTCATGTTGCCCAATTGCCCAATGGGTAAAGCCCACCGGTTTGACACCGATTAAATGATAAACCTGAGAAACTCCACTTCCCCGTAGGTTCCTTAAGCCTTCGGTTTTTGCAAGCATCAGTTTGCAAGCATCAGTTTTTGCAAGCATGGTGAATTATGCCTTCAAAAGTAAGCTCTGGGAGTAAATCCTGGGTGCTTTTTAGTCTCCATTTCTTTTTTAGGTTCCATTCAGGCTGCATTTTTTAGGCTCCACAGGTTTTACCTTTATCTCTGTGTATAATTTGTCCGCCTTTTTATAGCTCAGACTTTACAGCTCAGCAAAGAATTACAAGCTTCATTCTGTCACCACTGGCAAGATTTTGAGATTGGGATTTATTCTCGTAAAACTTTACGCTTAGGTCAGCCTCTCGGCCAGGGAAGGGGTCTGTGGGCTGGGACCGGTGTCTAGGGTTCTAGGCTGACCCTGCTGCAAAAGCTTTGTGATCACTGTTGCCCTTGCCAAAGGAGCACTGCTGAAGGACAGCATCATTTGCCTAAAAACTGCAGGATTGGACTTCACCACCCTGACAAGGCCCGGTAACCGGCAACTGACGGTGAGCAGCTCCTGTGGTCGGGCCCGGGCCTTGCTAGTGCGCAATGCCGATGTGCCAGTTTACGTGGCCTACGGCCAGGCCCAGCTGGGGTTGGTGGGGGATGATGTGCTGCGGGAGCATCCTTTGGAGCTGGCCCATCTGGTGGACTTGGGATTTGGAGGTTGCCGCATGGCTGTTGCCGTGAAGCAGAGCAGTCCCTACCGTCGCGCAGCTGATTTACCAGCCCACTGCCGTGTGGCCACCAAGTTTATCCATTGCGCCCGTACATTTTTTGACAGCCTCCACCTGCCTGTGGACCTGATCCAGCTCCAGGGTTCGGTGGAGTTGGGTCCCCTGACTGGCATGTCAGAGGCCATTGTGGATCTGGTGGCCACAGGCCAAACCCTTCGAGACAACGGTCTTGTGGCCATTGAGGATCTGTTCTTCAGCACGGCACGGCTGGTGGGAAATCCCCTGGCCTTGCGCATGGATCGTGGCCAGCTTCAGGAGGTGGTGGTGGCCATGGGACATGTGGTCCGTGGATATTCCCTGTCCCCATAGCTGATGCCCTTGTCACCGTCACCCTCACCCTCACCGTCAGGGCAGCAGCGGCTTGGTGATCCCAGCAAGCCCATGGACTGGCGTTGGATGGCATCCCATTTCTGGAAGGAGCGCCAGGCCATAGGTCTTGCCCTGGGGTTGCTGCTGCCGGTGGCCTTGACCAATGCCCTGCAACCCCTGTTGGTGGGCCAGGCAGTTTCCCTTCTGCGCCAAGAGCCCCTGGTGCCATGGCTTCAGCAGTTTGGGATTGTTAGTTCCCTCCAGACCATTACGGGACTGCTGGCCACCACCATGGTGGTTGGTCTGGGGCTACAAGGGCTGCTCAGCTACACGGTGCAACGGGTGGGTCAGCGGATGACTGCCCGCATCCGCAGTGACCTGTTTGGCCACGCCCTTGCCCTGGAGCTGAGCTTTCACGTGCACACACCGGTGGGTCTGCTCTTGACCCGCCTCACCAACGATGTGGAGGCGGTGGCAGAAATGTTTGGCAACGGCGCCATTGGGGTATTGGCGGAGTTGGTGTCACTGCTGGTGATTGGCACCACCATGGTGTTGGTGGACTGGCGCCTGGGCTTGCTGCTGATCCTCAGCTTGATCCCCGTGACCCATACTGTGATCAAGCTTCAAAGCCGGTTTCGGCAGGCTAGCTATCGGGTACGGGAAGAGCTGGGCCGGCTCAATGGGGAACTGCAGGAAAATCTCCAGGGACTGGAGATCGTACAAATGTTTCTACGCCAGGCCCATAACAGCGCCCACACCGCCACCAATGTGTCCCGCTACAGGAGACTCACCACCCAGACCATTGGCCTGGATGCCACCATTTCCGCACTGCTTGAGTGGGTGTCCGTGGCAGGGATTGCTGCCGTCATCAGCCTGGGGGGGTGGCTGGTGATCCGCAACACCATGGCCCTGGGCACCTTGGTGACCTTTGTGTTGTATGCCCAGCGGCTCTTCAATCCCCTGCGCCAGATGGCTGAACGGTTCACCTCCATCCAATCTGGTGTTACGGGGCTGCAGCGCATTGGCGAACTGCTGGGGGAGCCCATCCAGATCCAGGACAAGGTTACTGCCATGCCCCGGCCCGTACCCATGCTCTCTGGGGAGGTGGTGTTTGACCATGTCACCTTTTCCTACGGTGGGCAGAATGACATTCCCGTGGTGCAGGACCTGAGTTTCCGCATCGCACCTGGAGAGACCGTGGCCTTAGTGGGGCCCACTGGTTCAGGCAAGAGCACGGTGATCAACCTGCTCTGCCGCCTATGGGAGCCCCAGCAGGGGCGCATTCTTCTCGATGGGGTCAACATCCAGGATCTGCCCCAGCAGCAGCTTCGTCGTCGCCTTGGTGTGGTGCTCCAGGACACTTTCCTCTTCAGTGGGGATGTGGCCACCAACTTGCGCCTGGGTCAGAGCATCAGCCCTATGAAGCTGCAGCAGGTCTGTGAGGACCTGGGTTTAGGTCCTTTCATTGACAACTTGCCCCATGGCCTAGATACGGAGCTGCGGGAGCGGGGTGCCAATCTTTCCGCAGGGGAACGGCAGTTGCTGGGGGTGGCCCGGGTGGCCCTACGTGGCCCTGATGTGTTGGTGATGGATGAGGCCACAGCTCACCTAGATCCCTCCACAGAAACCGCATTGCAGCGGAGCCTGGCCACACTGCTGGAGCAGAAAACCGCCATTGTCATTGCCCATCGTCTCAGTACGGTGGAATCTGCTGACCGCATCTTGGTGCTTCGCCGCGGGCAGCTGGTGGAATCTGGCACCCACGAAGAGTTAAGGGCCCAAGGTGGCCTCTACGCCCAACTGGCCAACCTACAGGACCTGGGTGTGACACTCTCCTAAGCGCCATCCCCCTACTCTCCCCTGGGCACCACATCTGAGGAAAGCCCCTAAGATGGGGCCTGGCAGCGGCTTCTGTGTCTTGGTGCTTTGGCGCCCTTTATTTGCATCATCTCCATGGCCTGAGACTGGCCAGGCCGGTTCCGCTGGTGACCAGTCTGACTGCAAGGCTCTCCTCCATGGCCTCTACGGAACTGGCTTTCAAGAGCTGAAGGTGCCCAACCCGGAGCTGCGGCTGTTTCTGAGCCTGGAGCGGGAAGTGGACCTGGTGGAGCTGGAGCGGATCACCACAGCGGTGGGTTGGCATCAACGGCCTCTGCGCCGGGTGCGCCGGGCCCTTCGCCATAGCCTACTGGTGGTGGGATTATGGTCCCATGATCCCCTTCTCCCCAGGCTGGTGGGCTTTGCCCGTTGCATTGGCGATGGGGTCATCAATGCCACTGTATGGGATGTGGTGGTCCATCCTGCCTATCAAGGGGCTGGCCTAGGGCAGGGGCTGATGACCTTCGTTGTCCAGCAGCTGAAGGCCATGGGTGTGGAGTCCATCACTCTTTTTGCCGATCCCGGGGTCATCCGCTTTTATCAAAACCAGGGCTGGGAGCTGGAACCCAAGGACCAGCGCTGTTGCTTCTGGTATGCATGCTGAGAAAGCCACAACCCTCAGCTGGATCATTCCTGCCCGCCAGGAGGCCCAGACCATAGGACTGCTCCTGGCCGATTTACAGAATGGCCTGGCCCATGGGGATGAGCTAATCGTTGTGGATGGCTGCAGCCAGGATGCCACCCCAGTGGTGGCACGGCTCCATGGGGCCCGGGTGGTGTCCTGTGCCCCCAGCCGGGGCGGCCAGCTGCAGAAGGGGGCAGCTCTAGCCCAGGGGGATCGTCTGGTGTTTATTCATGCTGACTCCCGCCTTGCTGGAGGCGCAGAACTCAGTCGGCGACTGCGCCAGCTGCCCCGTGATCGGGCCCATTGCTTTCGCCTGAAGGTGGAGGATGCCCATCCATATTTTCGGCTGCTGGAGTGGCTGGTTGCCCTGCGCACAACAGTGTTGGGACTCCCCTATGGGGACCAAGGTCTGACCCTGAGTCGCCACCTCTATGGCCGCTGCGGTGGCTTTCGTAATCTCCCACTGATGGAAGATGTTGATCTGGTGTTGCGCCTGCGCCATTGGGGCAGAGTGCACCAGCTGCCTGACAGCATTTGCACCAGTGCCCGTCGCTGGCATCGCCATGGTCTTCTGTGCACCAGCCTGCGCAATATGATGGTGATGGTGCGCTGGTGCCTAGGGCAGGATAGTGGAACCCTCAAGCGATCCTACTACAGCTAGACTTGCTAGAGCACCCAGCAACCATTGGCAACCCAAGTCCCCGATGGCTCCCAAGGGCCTAGTCAACCTGATGAGCAGACTGGCACCGATAATCACGCCTCCCTTGAGCCCCTCGATGCCTTAGGCAATGATGTGCTCCCCGACCATGAGCTTTGGGAGTACTGCGTCATTCATGTGAATGAGGACACATCACAACAGCCTTCCGCTGAAGTAGCCAGTCAGAAGCTGGGGGGCTCCATGAGTCCCGACTTCATCGAACGGCAGTTCCCCAATCAATACAAGCGCAAACCTTCCCCTTCTCCTGCTGAGCAACTGGGCCGCTTCCTTAACAAGATGGGCGGCAAGGGTTGGATGCTCACCAACGTGACCAACCTAGGTCCCTTGAAGATGTACATCTTCCGACGACGGAAGCTGAGCTGAGGTTGGGGGTTCAAGGCTGGGGATTCAGGCTTGATTCACACCTCCGCCAACCAAGGCTGTAGGTCTTGCAGGCGGTCCACATCAGCTTGAGGGCGTAGCCTGTGCACTTGAAAACCGACAGCCCGTGCCCGGGATCTGGTCAGGGCTTCCACCGTGTTATTTCCCCATGGCAGCCCACTGAACAGGCAAGATTCAAAGCAGCGCTGTCCCATGAGCCAGTAGCCCCCGTCCAGGGCTGGTCCCAGAACAAGGGGCTTCTGACCCAGGCTGAGTAGTTGCAGGGCTTGGCGCAGGTCACCAACCTCCAGGCCAAGGCAATCACTGCCCAGGAGCACCACGCCCCGGTAGTTCTGGGACAGACCCCAGCGCACCTGTCGGGCCATGCGGCAGCCTAAATTTCCCCCCCCCTGTGGGCGGAGGGTGATTTCAGGGGGGGAATGGTCTAAAGGGGTCAGCCAGCGGCGCCACGCCTTGGGACCGGCCCCTGTTACGGCTAGGTGGAGATGGACCAACCCCTCCCGTACCAAGGGCTGTATGAGAGACAGCACGTGAATCAACAACCTGGACTGAATGGCTGCTGCAGGTACGGGATGAATGGCCTGGGCCAGACGACGCTTACAGCGACCAGGAACAGGCCAGCGGGAAAAAACCACCACCAACCAAGGGGGCCTTGCCATGGGTGCCAAGCTGATCCCCTGTGGACCATACACAGCCATTCAGAAGGGCTCCATACCCAGCTCCATGGGCACCACCTCAAAGATTCTAGACATTTTTTTCCGCTCAATGACCAGCTCCATGGGCTGGCCCACCTGACCTCGGTCCACCTGGACTTGCACCTGGGCAGGGGTGTTCACCTCCACACCCCCTACGCTCCGAATCACATCACAAGGCTGGAGACCAGCCTGCTCAGCTGGCTTCCCTGCCAGCACATCCACAACAGCCACACCATTGGTCTCTGGATAGGAGCAGCCGGTTCCTTCCTGGTTAATCTCGCCAGCTAGCTCCGGGGTGATGCGCCTTAGGCTCAGCCCAATGAAAGGATGGCTGGCCCGTCCATAGGCAATGATCTCCTCGCCAATCTTTCTGGCCTTGTTGATGGGAATGGCAAAGCTGATGCCGCCGCCTGGGGATGTGCGAATGAAGGTGTTGATGCCAATCACCTGGCCATGGTCATTGATGAGGGGTCCTCCAGAGTTGCCAGGGTTGATGGCCGCATCTGTTTGGATATAGGACACCCGTGATCCACCCGGCACCCCGGCTGTGCGGTCTGTGGCACTGACAATGCCCAAAGATACGCTGTTGTTCAGGCCCAGGGGATTGCCAATGGCAATTGCCCACTCTCCGGTACGGACCCTATCGGAGTCACCAAGGGTGGCAACAGGCAAAACCTCATCAGTATCAACCTTAACAATGCCCAGATCCGTGACCACATCTGTTCCCAGCACCTGGCCCTGATAAGTGCGACCATCCCGCAGGGTCACAACCACCGTGTCTGCCGCTTCCAACACGTGGTGGTTGGTGATCACGATGCCGTCGGATCGGGTGATCAGACCTGAGCCCTGACCTTGGGGAAAATTTCTATTAAAAGAGCTGTCCTCTGGGAAGAAGGGGAGAGACTCTTGCTTCTTCATGGTGTCAATTCGCACCACCGCTGGACCCACCTTCTCCACAGCTGCAATGACAAAATCCCCCTGAAGTGAGCCCAGTAGGGGTATCTGCACAGAGGAGTCACTGATAGACAGCTGTTCCTCCTCCGGCTGGGGATCGGGTGCTGATCCGTTCCCGTCAGGGGAGGGCAGCCTGGTGGAAGGTAGGTAACTGCAGCCCACAAGGGAGAAACAGAAGCCTAGTAGGGAGACCAGACGGAATAGATACAGCTGAGGTTTCTGCATGGAAACGGGAAGCTGAGAACCAGGAGTTTTGTTGAACCTGTGGACCATGGGTAGGGGCACAATCTAGAACCTGCTCCTCTCCCCCCATGGGTGATCTTTCCACATAACCTACCGTCCGGGTCAGGGCCAAGGCGTGCAGTTGTAGACGTGGTCCACAGACCACTTTTGTGGAGGGAGTTTCCTGCTACTAATTGCTCCTACGCAATTTCACCCAAGGGTTGGCGCGCTGTTGGATAGGAATCGGTCAGGTGCTGAGCTCTGGCGTGATGTGTGCCATGAGCTCCAGAAGAGCCTCAGCAAACCCAGCTACGCAACTTGGATTCACCCCATTGGGAGTGTCCAGTTCAATGGCCAATGTCTGGAGCTTCTGGCCCCCAATCCCTTTGCTGCCAATTGGCTGCGCAAGAACTATCAAGCCCTAATCAGCCGTCTGGCCTCTGGTATTGCCGGGCAGCCGGTGCAGGTGCTCATCAGGGACGCTCCACCTGTCCAGGCTCCCACAAGGACTCACCACCCTGATGGCCCCAGGACTGATCCCCCTTCCAGGGCTGATCTGACCAGGGCGAAGGGGACAGAGGACTTACCAGCACCATGCCAGCCGCACCACACCAATAGTGGTCTCAATCCCCGCTACATCTTCAGTCGTTTTGTGGTGGGGCCCAACAGTCACATGGCTCATGCAGCCTGCTTGTCCGTGGCAGATGCCGATAGGAAGAACTTCAATCCTCTCTTCATCTTCGGTAGTGCTGGGTTGGGCAAAACCCACTTGATGCAAGCTATCGGCCAATGGCGTCTCCAGACCAAGCCCAAGGACCGGGTCTTCTATGTCACCACTGAGCAATTCACCAATGAGCTGGTCACCGCCATCCGTAAAGACAAGATGCAGAGCTTCCGGGAGCGCTATCGGGCGCCTGACTTGATCCTGGTGGACGACATCCAGTTCATCGAAGACAAGGAGTGCACACAGGAGGAGTTTTTTCACACCTTCAACTGGCTCCATGAGTCTGGCCGCCAGGTGGTGCTGGCCAGTGACCGCCCCCCCAGCCAGATCCGCCGGATTCAGAAGCGCCTCATCTCCCGCTTTTCAATGGGCTTGGTGGCTGACATTCAGTCCCCTGACCTGGAGACCCGCATGGCCATCCTCCAAAAGAAGGCTGAGCAAGAAAAGGTGCACCTTTCTGAGGATCTCATGTACTACATTGCCAGGCACTTCACCTCCAATGTGCGGGAACTGGAGGGGGCACTGACCAGGGCAGTGGCCTACTGCTCCATCACGGGCTTGCCCCCCAGCACCAAGACCGTGGCCCCCATCCTTAACCTGCCGGCAAGTCCATTACAGGTGAATCCCAAGAGGATTCTGGAGAGCGTTGCCCAAGTTTTTGGTGTAGAGGTGGCTGATCTGCAGAAGAGTAGCCGTCAACGGACTGTGAGCCGGTTGCGGCAGATCGCCATGTATCTGCTGCGGCGGCACACCAATCTTTCCCTTGCCCAAATTGGCCAACTCCTGGGGGGAAAAGACCACACCACAGTTCTCTATGCGGTGCGTTGCATTGACAAGGGTCTGGACAAGGACCCTAACCTGGCCCAACAGGTTGCAAGGGTACGGGAGCTGTTGTTGGGAGCATAGGACGGCAGTCCATAGGGTCCATAGAGGTGGACGAAGTGGGGGGGTGTGATGGCCGTGGCAGCCGTGGGGTGCCCTCCGTACTGCGCTGTCTGCAGCGCCGACAGATGCCCCGCAGGATGAGGCGCACTTCTGTCAACTCAAATCCTGTTACCTTGCACACATCCCTAGAGGCCGCGGTAATGACCTCACTAATAAACTCTTCCGTATGGTCACAGTGCATGCAGACCATGTGGTGGTGCACCTGGCTGCCACCCTGGCGCAGCTCATAGCAACGCAAGCCCTCTTGCCACTCTCCTTCATCCAATAACCTCATGGCGACCAGGAGCTTGAGGCTGCGGTAAACAGTGGCCAGGGATACTCTGTGTCCCGACTGCTTCAGATGATGGTGCACATCGTCAGCAGTGAGGTGATGGCCAGGACCCAAGCCCTGAAACAGAGAAAGCACTTTCTCTCTCTGAGGGGTAAGACGCCGGCCAGCGGTGTTCAGAACTTCCCGCAGGCGCCTCTGTGAACACTGCTGGATTGATGCTACGGGAATCTGTCCGGTCATCAGGAGTCAACTCTTGCAAGAGTGCAACCGCCAATGATAGGCTGCCATGGTTTATTGGGCTGATCGCAAGAGCAAACTAGTCAAAAACATTAAAAACAAGTATCAAAAACATTATAAATCAATATAAAGCTTGAGAAAGCCTGTGATGAAGTCTGTCTTCATGTGATGAAGTCTGTCTTCAGCAGTTGACTTCAGCATCAGGTTGCAGGCTTGCTCGTTTTCAGTTGCCTCTTCTTCAGTTGCTTCCTGCCCAGGAAAATCTTGAGCCCAGATAAATGTAAGAAATCTACTGTAACAAATCTATCAAGATGGCCTAGGAAGGGGGGCCAGGGCCCTCACCTCCCCTTGGGCCAATTTTTCACCTCCAGTCCCTGGGAGGGAGTAAGGATCAGACCGCCACGGCCACCTGGGGATCCAGGGTGCCCTTGCTGTAGAGATCTGCGTAGACACTGATGGGCTTCTGCTTAATCAGGCTGGCCTTGCCCGCAGACCAGAACTGCTGGTAGCGATCAAGACACACCTGTTTCATGTACTTGCGAGCCGGCTTGTTGAAGTGGCGTGGGTCAAAATTGCTGGGATCAGCAGCAGCAGCTTCCCGTACGGCTGCGGTGAAGGCAAGGCGATTGTCTGTGTCGATGTTCACCTTGCGCACACCGTTGCGGATGCCCTCCTGGATCTCTTCCACCGGCACACCGTAGGTTTCTGGGATGGCCCCACCGTGTTGGTTGATCATATCCAACCACTCCTTGGGCACTGAGCTGGAGCCATGCATCACCAGGTGGGTATTGGGCAGAGCCTTGTGAATCTCTGCGATTCGGGAGATGGCCAATACCTCGCCCGTGGGCTTACGGGTGAACTTATAGGCCCCATGGCTGGTGCCAATGGCAATGGCTAGGGCATCCACCTTGGTCTTGGCAACGAAGTCGGCAGCTTCCCCAGGGTCTGTAAGCAGTTGATCCCGAGACAGCTCCCCTTCAAAGCCATGACCATCTTCAGCATCACCTTTACCGGTTTCCAGGGAGCCTAGGCATCCCAGTTCTCCTTCCACGCTGACACCCACGGAATGGGCCACGTCCACCACTTCCCGGGTGACGGATACGTTGTAGTCGTAGCTGGCGGGTGTCTTGGCGTCCGCCTCCAGGGAGCCATCCATCATCACCGATGTAAAGCCATTGGTGATGGCGGAGTAGCAGGTGCTGGGGGCATTGCCGTGGTCTTGATGCATCACCACGGGAATGTGGGGGTAGGTCTCGGTGGCGGCCAGGATCAAGTACCGGAGGAAGGTTTCACCGGCATATTTGCGAGCACCCCGTGAAGCCTGCAGGATGACGGGGCTGTCTGTTTCATGGGCTGCTTCCATGATGGACTGCACCTGCTCCAGGTTGTTGACGTTGAAAGCAGGAATGCCGTAGCCGTGCTCAGCGGCATGGTCGAGAAGGAGTCGAAGGGGAACCAGCGCCATGGCAGTGAAATGGTCTCCGGTGGTCACAGAAAGTTTACCGGATCGGAAGAAAATCTGTTGAAACCATTTGCACATGGTGGAGGCCCTCCCCTTGAAGCAATCCAGGGGAAGGGGGAAGTATGGGTCGCCTGAGATTCGAACTCAGGACCAGCCGGTTAAAAGCCGGATGCTCTACCGCTGAGCTAGCGACCCTGACACCCTGAACAGGGAATCCCATGGAGACTATCATGGAGGCTCCCCTGTCAACCATGTCCCAGCCCTCTGCTGTTCCCTGGCCCTCACCCCAACAGGCTCCAGACAGCTGGGTGGCCACTTCTGCTGTTCTGGTGGGGGATGTGCACCTGGGGCAAGGGGTCTCAGTCTGGCCCATGGCGGTCCTTCGGGGAGATCTGGCCCCCATCCGCATCGGTCCCAACAGCAATGTTCAGGATGGGGCGGTGCTCCATGGAGACCCTGGTGCCCCAGTCACCATTGGGGCCCAGGTCACCATTGGTCACCGGGCAGTGATTCACGGTGCCACGGTGCAAGATGGGGCCTTGGTGGGCATCGGTGCCATCCTGCTGAATGGGGTCACCGTGGGAGCTGGAGCCATGGTGGCTGCTGGGGCTGTGGTGACCAAAGATGTGCCACCTGGAATGGTGGTGGCCGGTGTTCCCGCACGGCCGGTGCGTCCCCTCAGTGAAGAAGCCCTAGAAGGGCAACGGCACCACGCAGACAACTATGCCCAGCTGGCCCGCACCCATGGAGTCCTGGACCGGGGGGGAATTTTTGGTCACAGACCATGGCCAAACAGCCCCCAGACCCCCACCTAAAGGGCCATGGCTGTAGGATTTTTATGACTTTCTGCCTGGAAAACCGTGGACTGGCGTCTGCTCCTAGTTGCCCTGCCCGTGTTGGCTGCCCTCAGTTGGGTGGTGTTCATCGTTGGTCGTGACGCCATCAATCAGCTGCAAGCCATGAAGGGCTTACGCTGAGAAGGGCTTACCCTGACCTAGGGCCTGCTATGGGGGTGAGCCACCCCACCCAACCATGGGACGCCATTGTCATTGGCGCCGGCATAGGTGGTCTGGTGACAGGCTCCCAGTTGGCCAGTAAAGGGGCCCGGGTCCTGGTGCTGGAGCGGTACCTTATTCCCGGTGGCAGCGCCGGCAGCTTTGAGCGCCCTGGCTATCGTTTTGATGTGGGTGCCTCCATGATCTTTGGCTTTGGCAAGCAGGGCACCACCAACCTGCTGACTCGAGCCTTGGCAGACGTGGGGGAAGAGTTGGAGACCATCCCTGATAAGGTTCAGCTCCATTACCACTTGCCAGACTATTTGGACCTGGCGGTGACCAGGGATTACGGCAGCTGGATTGCCACCTTGACGGAGCGATTCCCAGGTGAGGCCCGAGGCATTCGTGCCTTTTATGACACCTGCTGGCAGGTGTTTCGTTGTCTAGATGCCATACCTCTCAAATCCCTTGAGGAGCCTCGCTACCTGGCAGAAGTGTTTTTTAGCCATCCCCTGGCCTGCCTGGGCCTGGCCCGCTGGCTGCCGGTGAATGTGGGGGATGTGGCCCGGCGTCACATTCGTGATCCCCAGCTGTTGCGCCTCATTGATATGGAGTGCTACTGCTGGTCGGTGATGCCAGCTGACCGTACCCCCATGATTAACGGGGGCATGGTGTTTGCCGACCGCCATTGGGGAGGGGTGAACTACCCCAAGGGGGGCGTGGGGGAAATCAGCCGC
>RKSC01000098.1 GCA_007571085.1 Synechococcus sp. PNGco_S_binSS4 | reverse complement strand
TTTTTACTGGCTTATTTACCGCACTTGGATATCTTTCTAAGATAGATGGGAAAGTTTCTGAAGAAGAAATCAGCTTTGTAGATAATTTAATGAATGAGATGACACTTGATATGGAACAGCGTCAGCAGGCAAAAGACCTGTTCCGCATGGGGAAGCAGATTCCTGATATTGGCCTCACTGCTCTGTTGAGTAATCTGAAAAATGAATGTAATAATAACTCTAAAATACTCAACACCTTGATAACAATCTTAATGCAACTTGCCCATCTAGATGGAATCATTAGTCAACGGTCAAGACTTGCTATTGAAAAAATATCTGCACAACTGGGTATCAACAAAGCCACTTTAGATGAAATAGAGTCAAAGCTGTCCACAGGCTCCCATCATCAAAAGAGAGGAAGCTGGCCTAAACAAGATCAACAATCGCGGAAAGATAGTCAATCTCAAAGAGATAAAGAGACAGCTGATTTTAACCATAGAGATTCAAAGCTAGCGATAATCTCTGCGGATTTATTTAAGGTCATTGGCTATCTTGCCAAAATAGATGGTAGGATTTCACGAGAGGAGATTAAGGCTACCACAGAGCTGATGAGTGAAATGGAGCTTGATACACACCAGCGTGACTATGTAGAGGATCTATTCCGCAGGGGTAAGCACCTATCTGAAACTGAGATAATTGATTTGATCAATGAATTAAAAAACAAGCATTCTAATACACCTGAGCTGCTCAATATTTTTGTAATGATCTTGATGGGAATTGCCTATGCAGACGGAGATATGGACAATCTGGAGCAGGAAGCAATCATAGTAATAGCTGGACAGCTGGACCTTGACCCAACTAACCTAGACATTATCCACACAGCCGTATGCAGCGAACTTCAAAATGGTCGCTCCTGTCTCGACTTGCAAGATGCCTACAGGATGCTGGGGGTCTCTGATGCCGCTTCCCATGGTGAAATCAGAAAGGTCTATCTCAATTTACTGAAAACTTACCACCCAGATGCTTTACAGTCAAAAGGACTACCCAGGGAAATGGTTATCTTTGGCCAGAGACTGTCGCAGAAATTTAATGCGGCCTATGAGCGGATCAAAACAGCAGACTAACTCTAGCCCAGTCCACCAATAAACAACCCCATGATTTCTTCCCTCTCCCCAATCATGGAGAATTAGCTGCATCGCTGCTGCTATCGAAGCCACTACCAACAGGACCATCATCTCCGCCCATATTAGGACGAAAGCCCTTGGCCCAAATAGCACGGGTGCGTTGATAGAGGGATGTTTGGTTCAGTCCCCATGTTTTGAGAACTTTTCTTAGGTCCCGTTGAATATCTTCTGCACCAGGGAAGTTGTGATAGCGCTGCAGGAGACGGGCACTATCCACCAGGTCTTGCTCCCGGGGAGATCGGGTTTGCAGGAGACGTTCCACCACTGGGCGGTCACGGCTGTGCAGGGGGTGTTGCTGCTGCTCACTGGACACCTGGGACTCCTTGGGCCATTCACTGGCGAGCAGATTAACCCCACCTCCATTGGCTAGGCTGGCCACTGTGCCCTGTGGGGCCACCCCATAACCCATGCGCATTCTGGTTGTCTCTACAGCTGTGGGCCCCATTGGCCATGGTCGTGGTGGCGGTGTGGAAGTGACCCTCTGTTCCCTAGTGGGTGGCCTGGTGGAGCGGGGCCATGAACTCATGGTCTTGGCCCCGGAGGGTTCTGAATCCTGCGGTTGCCCCCTGCACCCGGTGGCTGGTCAGCTGCAGCCCCCTTGGCAACAACAACCACCCCATGCCCCCATTGTGCAGCCCCCTGATGGGGTGTTGGCTGCCATGTGGCGCCAGGCCTGGATGGTTCAACACCATCACCAGGTGATTCTGAACCTGGGCTACGACTGGCTACCCCTCTGGCTTGGCCCCTGCTTTGCCACACCGGTGCTCCACCTCATCAGCATGGGGAGCCTGAGCCTGGCCATGGATCAGGCCATTAGCTATTTAGCCACTCACCAACCAACCCACCTGGCTTTTCACAGCAGGAGCCAGATGGAAAGCTTCGGCATCCACCATGGTCGGGTTGTGGGCAATGGGTTTGATATGGACACCTACCGTTTTGTCCACCAGCCTGAACCCATTTTGGGCTGGGTGGGTCGGATTGCGCCGGAGAAAGGTCTTGAGGATGCCGCCGCCGCTGCCACCTTGTTGCACATGCCCCTCATGGTATGGGGGCGGGTGGAGAACCATGACTACAAGGCCCAGGTGATGGCAGACCATCCCACCTGTGACTTCCGTTGGCAGGGGTTTGTGCCCCCATTGCAACTACGGCAAACATTGGGGCGTTGCACAGCTCTGCTCATGACACCCCACTGGCAGGAGGCATTTGGCAATGTGGTGGTGGAGGCCATGGCCTGTGGCGTTCCCGTGGTGTCCTACCGGCGGGGTGGGCCCCAGGAAATCATTCACCACGGCCTCACCGGCTTCTTGGTGGACCATGGTCAGATTGGTGCCTTGGCTGCCATGGTGGGGGAGGCTCAACATCTAGATCGCCATAGGATCCGCCGCCATTGCCAGGAGTGCTTTGGCATGGCCGCTTTTGCCCAGCGCCTAGAGGACTGGATCCTGTCTGCTGTGGCACCAGATTTGCCTAAGACGGACTAGCTGATCCCACCATGGCCCTGACTTAAGATTCTGAGGTATCATCTAGACTCACTCCATGCCTGTTGCCCTGGCTGAGCTTCACTGGCAGGAGCTCATGGCATTAATGGGCATAGGGGGCCTGGCAGGTTTCTGCGCAGGGCTGTTGGGCATTGGTGGTGGGTTGGTGGTGGTGCCAGGTTTGCTTTTGCTGCTCAACTACCACGGCTATCCACCTGAAGTGATCCCTTTGATCTCAGCTGGCACCAGCCTTTCCCTGATGGTATTTACCGCAACAGGGTCAGCCTTGGCCCATTTAGGCCATGGGACAGTTTGCCTGCCCGTGTTGCGCAAGTTGCTGCCCTGGGTGTTGGTATGGGAGCTGGTGGGCATTTTCCTGGCCACCATCACCGAAGCCCATGTCCTTGAAAACCTGCTTGGTCTCATGGTGTTGGTATTGGCTGTCGATCTGCTGCGCCGCTCTCTTCAGCCTGCTCCCCCAACCACCTCTCCCGCCCTTGACCAGCCCCTAGCCTTGACCATGGTGATGGGAGGTTTGATTGGCCTCAAAAGTGGCTTGTTTGGCCTAGGAGGTGGAGCCCTGGCCATTCCCTACTTCAACTGGCTCGGCCTCTCTCCTCGGGAAGTGGTGGGTACCACCGCCTTGCTCACTTGGCCGGTGGCCTTGTTGGGCACAGCGGCCTATGGCCTCAATCCACTGCCGGTGGACCATGACTTAATAGGGGTGGTGGGTAGTGTGCAATGGCTGGGGGTGCTGGTCATGGCACCAGCCACCTTGCTCATGGCCCCCATGGGCGCCAAGATCTGCAAAATCATTCCCCAGGACCAGTTGCGCCGGGTCTTTGTTCTGTTTTTGCTGGTGGTTGGGGCGCGAATTCTCCTTTAAGGGAGGCTGGCATCGGCAAGAACCACCTGCTTCAATGCGCCTATAACCGCCCCTGCAGGACGACCGATCTTGGGTCAATACCCCCATCAAAATCCTGGCCGTTCTCCTGGCGACGGTGGGCCCAAAGCTATGGCCACCCCCCCCTATGGCACCAGCAGCAGGGGGGAAACCACTGCTCCTAGCAATGGTGCCTGGAAAGGTATCCAGGCCATGGTGGAGACTCCCCAGCTTGCCCCAGATAACATCAGCAATAAGCTCAAACAGCGGCGGCGCGCCAGAAAACCTCCAAGAGATCGCAAGACTCCCATTAGCAGATGGCAAGGCCTGTTATGGCCGCTGATGGGCCTCTTGGGTGTTCCTGTCATCAGCATTGGTGTTCTCATCGCCATGGCCCCGCCCCTGCCTGATGGGGAGAATACCGGTCAGACCCAGGATCAATCTCAACAGATTCCTGCAGTGACGGAGCCCTTCCGGGTGGCCCTGGATGGGGAGCACTTCTACCAGATGGACCTGGATCCTCGCCAGGTGGATTTTGGTCTTCTTCGCGGATGGGATCGAGAAGCGGAAGCTTTTGCAGATCCTGATGCCCTGGCCTTCATCTCAGGCCCCATGTATGAGCGCTACTACCGGCCAGATCCCAAGTTGGAGCAGGTGATTAACCAGGCGGTGCAACCCAGTAGTCCAGAGCAGGCCGCAGACCAGGGTTACACCGTTCCCCTGGGTGATTTAAAGTTTGGCCCTGAGATTTGGCAGGGTCTGAATCGGGCCGCTGCTGGCCAGAGGGCATTTATCGCCATTGATCACGCTGGCGAGGTGACCTTTGGCTATGGAGAGCTGACAGCAGAGCGGGCCCGCACCTACGAGACATTTATTGGTGGCCTCCATGTGCTCTACAATGACCTGCAACCCATCCAACCGGGCTACCAGGGGGCCTACAGCAAGGGCTTGGGGCAAAAGATTCGCTACTACCTACCCCGGGTCCGGGTGGTGATTGGGCTGCGGCCGGATGGGCGCTTGGAAGTATTAATGAGTAAAGATGGGCTCACCCTGGAAGAAACCCGTGAACTGACCCGCAAGCGGGGATTGATGGCCGCCTATCTTCCTGACCACGCCTCCAAGAGCCGCTTCATTGTTTCTGGTGTCAAAGCTTTTAGTGAAGAGGATGCAAACTGGATCAGCGGGGGCTCCGTCAGCTATGTGCATGTGCCCTACATGATTCGCATCAGCCGGCGACGGCAACCGGCTGAGCTGGAACCCAATCCCCTTGCTGCCCTTCCCCACACCTCAGAGCTGCTCTGGGACCAGTCCAGTTGCAGTGAACCGTTCAGCTGTGCCAAACAAGGGGTGCTGTGGGCCGGTGACCGGGCACTATCGGGCCTCAACCGCTTCATGGGAGTTGTGTTGGGCGGCAAGTCCCTGCCAGAACCTCCCATCACTGCAGACCCACCGGCTAGCCAGCTGAAATCCCTACCAGGCCCAGAGACAGCATTCTCTGCCCAAGAGCACCTAAACCCCCCATCCCAGCCTTGGGAGTCAGCCTGGATGCCCCATGCCAATCAAGCCCCCCTCAGACCTAGGGAACCTGAACCCACTGCTGCCCCCATGGAGGTGTGGAATGACATGGCCGAGCCCATCCTAGTTCCCCAGGATGCCAGCCAGGAATTCTGGGAGCAAACCTTCCCACTGCTGCCCTCACTGCCTGTTCTGGAGGTGGAGCAGGGGATTGGGCCTGAGGCAGAAGCACCATTGGAGGAGAATCACGGGACTCTGCACCAGCAGCCCCAGCTTCTTGCTTTGCCAGCACTCCATGGGGACCTGGTGCCCCAGGCGGATCAGGCCGCACCAGGGAATCTGGCAACACACCTTGCCCCCCAAGAAGAGGCCCCTACACAACCGCCCCTACCACCGCCCGCACTGGACATGGATTTGGATTCCATTCCCCTACTGCCCCCTTTGAACTAGTAATTCACCTGAACTAGTAATTCACCGGAGCTGGTGAATTAGCGGGACAAGGGGAATTCGCTGGGGGTAAAGCAGGGGCACAGTGGCTGGATCAATGGTGACCACACAGGGCTGGTTGATGGTCAATACATTGCTCAGGGGCTGGCGAAGTTTGATGGTAAGGCCACCTAGTTGGATGCGGTAAAGCCATGCCTGTCCAAGGAATTCCCGGCAACTGACCCTGCCGTGGCCCTGGGCATGGGCCTTCAACTGCAACTGCTCCGGTCGCAGCAACACTTGCAATGGTGTGTCGGTAGCAATGGATGTTCTATCCGATAGGCAGCCCAACCTTCCCAAGGGTGTACTTACGGTCTGCCTATCCAACCGTTGGGCTGGCAGCAGGTTGGCCTGCAGCACAAAGCTGGCCACAAATCCTGTTGTGGGGGTCTCCACCAACTGGCGCGGCTGGGCACATTGCTCCAGATGTCCTTCATTCAGCACTGCAACCCGGTCGCAGATGGCTAGGGCCTCCTCAGGGTCATGGGTGACCATCAAGCCAGTGGCACCGCAACATGCCAGCACACCGGGGAGTTCACTGCGCAACCGTAGGCGCACTTCCACATCCAGGTTGCTGAAGGGCTCATCCAGTAACACCAGTGATGGGGCAGGTGCCAGGGCACGGGCTAGGGCTAGGCGCTGCCGCTGGCCACCGGAGAGTTCATGGGGATAGCGTTTCTCAAATCCTCCTAAACCCACCAAGTCCAACAGCCAACTGGCCCGGTCTCGATCCTGCCCCAGCCTTATACCGAAGCAGGCATTTTCCCAGACGGAGAGATGGGGAAATAGGGCATCGTCTTGAAACACCATGCCAATGTTGCGCCGCTCTGGTGGCCGCAGCCATGCGGGGTTTGATACCTCCTGTCCATCCAAAAGAACCCGACCGCGGCAGGGACGGTCAAACCCAACAATGAGACGAAGCAGGCTGGTCTTACCACAGCCGGATGGTCCCAGAAGACCCACCAATTCCTGCTCCCGAAGGTCAAGGTTAATTCCCTGCAATACCCATGGTGCCCCATTGCCCCCAAAGCGGTGCCAAAGCCCCTCCACCTGTAACCGTGGCTGGCTGGGCTGGCCCATCCCTTCACCCTCAGACCAAGAGGGTTGTAGGTGGTTCACTGTGGAAGCTGTCAAGGCCCACTTAGCTTAGGTTGAGAGGATATTTGGTCCTGAACCCCATGGACTCCAGCCGCCAGTTGTACGAGGCCATCCGTCAAGATCGGCAGCTCACAGCCTCCCTCTATCGTCAAGCACTCAATGACCCCACCGGCACCGTGAAACGTCTGGTGGCCCTGGCAACTGAGCGGGGGCTCTCGGTCTCCACAGAAGAAGTGCGTCGCTTTGTGGCTGAGCTGGAGGATCCCAAGAGCCGCCGCTGGCTGGATAAAGCTCGCGGGGGGCTTTAGCAGGCCAGCTTTAGTGGGACTGGGCTGGGGACCGTGGCGATTCCGAACGCCTCCACCTCCTGCCCAGCTGAAAAACAACCAATAACTCACCATGGCTAGGCCAACAGCCACAACGATGGCGGAGACCTGCTCCAGTCGTTTGAGCACCTCCTCACCATTGACTTCACTTTTATAGACTAGGACTTCCCTTGGCAAACCAAGTCTTCCTCAGGAAACTAACCGATTTTAAGCCAGTTTTAAGCAATTTTAAGCAAGTTACAAATCAGACATGGCGCAATCATTCGCAATGAAATTCTAGGCAACAAGACTCATTTTTCTTGTGTGGAAACCAAGACTTCTTTAGGGTGGGCACACCGATCAGCCTTACTACCTGAGGTTTTCCCCATGTCACACAACGAGCAACCGATGGAGCGCTGGGATGCTGTTGACCAGTACTTCGTCTGCATTTCTGAGTGCTCCTTAGATGATGGTGAGTGTGTCACCCAATGTGTGGAAGTGCTTAAGGTCCAGCAAACCAGCTCTGCCTAAA
>RKSC01000160.1 GCA_007571085.1 Synechococcus sp. PNGco_S_binSS4 | reverse complement strand
ATAGCCTAGATGGCATCTTAGATCTGGATCTGAGGGGCAGCCGCAGGACCAGCAGAGGGGGTAGCGGTGAGAACCGGGTTATCCTGGAGCTGGGTACTGCGCTATAGTAACAAACTGGTTTTGTAGGGCCATGCCATCTGGGAAAACAGGTTTATGATGCATAATAAGCCCTGGCAGGGCACGGCTTCCATTCGGTTCTACCGCTCTGGTGGGCGGACTATTCACCAAGGGGGGTGTACTGCACCCTTGAAACTTTCCCGCCCCATGGGGCTAGAAGGCACCTGTGAACTCTCTTTACTGCACACCGCCGGTGGCTTGGTGGGGGGCGACTCCCTGCACATCAATTGCCAATTGGAACCCCAGAGCCGTGGCCTGCTCACCAGCGTGGCAGCCCAGAAGGTTTATGGCACAGTGGGCCGTTCCCGTTGTCATGCCCAGGGACTGTGGGCCAAGCAACAGCTCTCCTGCACCGTGGAGGATGGGGCCTGGCTCAGTTGGTTTCCCCAAGAGACAGTGGTATTTGGAGGTGGTTTACTGGAGCAGAACCACCTGGTGGAATTGAGGGGTTCAGGGGCCTGGCTGGGGGTAGAGGTGGTGCGGCTGGGGCGCACAGCTGCAGGGGAAACCTTAGGCCGGGGTTGCTGGCGCTCCCGTCTAGAGCTATGGCGTCAGCAGCGCTTGCTCTTGGCTGATCCCATGGCCATTACCGGTGCCTCCATGGAGCGGCTCCACGGCCTGGCTGGTCAAACTGTGGTGGGTCTCTTAACCTGGGCTGGGGCATTGCGGTTGGATGCTGCAGCCTTGCATGCCTGCCGACAGGCCCGCTCTGGTCTCTCCGGTGAGATGGAGGTGGGAGTGGTGCATGATGCCGGTGGTGACCTACTCTGCTGCCGCTACCGAGGGGACTCCAGCCAGGCAGCCCGCTTTTGGTTTGTGCGCATCTGGAGCTTGATTCACCGGTGGCGCGGGGAACCATCACCAACACTACCCCGGGTATGGCCCTTTCAAGAGGACCCCTTCTCCACAAAATCGACAGAATCAATGGTGTGAGATTGGTTTGCCTCCTAGAACTCCCCATGCACCTCACCCCTCAAGAGAAAGACAAGCTGACCATGGTCACTGCAGCGCTTTTAGCGGAGCGAAGGCTACAGCGGGGCCTACGGCTTAACCATCCAGAAGCTGTTGCCTGGCTGGGGTTTTGCATTTTGGAAGCAGCCCGGGATGGGAAAACCGTGGCCACCGTCATGGAAGAGGGCACCACATGGCTGGGACGCCACCAGGTGATGGAGGGGGTGCCTGAATTGATCAAGGAGGTGCAGATGGAAGCCACCTTCGGTGATGGCACCAAGTTGGTCACCCTCCATGACCCCATCCGCTAAGAACCTGTTCCCTCTGCCACCCCCCATGACCCACCCCATCCCTGGTGAACTGCTACCTGAACCTGGCGTGATTCTCCTGAACCCTGACCGTCCCACCCATGAGGTACGGGTGGCCAATACAGGGGATCGGCCCATTCAGGTGGGCTCCCATTTTCATTTCTATGAGGCCAACGGCAGCTTGGTCTTTGATCGGGAATCCTGCCGGGGTATGCGCCTAGATCTTCCTGCTGGCACTGCCATTCGTTTTGAACCGGGTGATGATCGCCTGGTGCGGCTCATACCACTTGCTGGTCAGCGCCGGGTGATGGGCTTCAACGGTCGCATCAATGGCCCCCTTTAAGGAAGAGCTCCAAGGAAGAGCTCCCTTGTTCCCTTAACGTCCTCCCCTTGCTTTTGCCCCTATGGCCTATCCCCTTGATCGCCGCGCCTATGCAGAAACCTACGGCCCCACCGTGGGGGACCGTCTGCGCTTGGCCGATACGGAGCTCATCTTGGAAGTGGAAAAGGACTATTGCATCTATGGGGAAGAGGTGAAGTTTGGCGGGGGCAAGGTTATTCGAGATGGCATGGGTCAGAGCCAGGCCACCCGGGCTGCTGGTGCCATGGATACCGTAATCACCAATGCCTTAATCCTGGACTGGTGGGGCATTGTCAAGGCCGATGTGGGTTTACGGGACGGCAGGATTGCCGCCATTGGCAAAGCAGGCAATCCGGATATTCAGCCTGGAGTGGAGGTGGTGATTGGTCCGGGCACAGAGATCATTGCCGGCGAGGGGCAGATCCTCACCGCTGGTGCTATTGACAGCCACATCCATTTCATTTGCCCCCAGCAGGTGGAAACAGCCCTGGCCAGTGGGGTGACCACCATGTTGGGAGGTGGCACCGGCCCGGCCACCGGCACCAACGCCACCACCTGCACCCCCGGTGCATTTCATTTGCAGCGCATGCTACAGGCCGCTGATGGGCTGCCGGTGAACTTAGGTTTTTTTGGTAAAGGCAATTCTAGCCAACCCCAGCCCCTTCAGGAACAGGTTATTGCTGGCGCCTGTGGCCTCAAGCTCCATGAGGATTGGGGTACCACACCAGCTGCCATTGACTGCTGCTTGGCAGTGGCGGACCGCTTAGATGTGCAGGTTTGCATCCACACGGACACCCTCAATGAAGCTGGCCATGTGGAAGACACCATGGCCGCCATTGCCGGGCGCACCATCCACACCTTTCACACGGAGGGTGCTGGAGGTGGTCACGCCCCAGACATTATCCGCATCTGCGCCGAGGCCAATGTGCTGCCTTCCTCCACCAATCCCACTCGCCCCTACACCGCCAACACCCTGGAGGAACACCTGGACATGCTCATGGTTTGCCATCACCTGGACCGCAGCATTCCAGAAGACGTGGCCTTTGCTGAATCCCGCATTCGCCGGGAAACCATTGCCGCAGAAGACATTCTCCATGACTTGGGAGCTTTTAGCATCATTGCCAGTGACTCCCAGGCCATGGGGCGGGTGGGGGAAGTAATTACCCGCACCTTCCAAACAGCCCACAAGATGAAGGTGCAACGGGGGCCATTGCCAGAGGACAGTGACCGCAACGACAACCACCGCATCCGCCGCTACATGGCCAAGGTGACCATTAACCCAGCCATTGCCCATGGCATTGACAGCCAGGTGGGTTCTGTACAGGTGGGCAAGCTGGCAGATCTTTGCCTCTGGAAACCAGGTTTCTTCGCCGTGAAACCTGAACTGGTACTCAAGGGGGGCTCCATCATTTGGGCACAGATGGGTGATCCCAATGGGTCCATCCCCACCCCGGAACCTGTCCACGGCCGCCCCATGTTTGCCAGCTTTGGAGGTGCCATGGCGCCCAGCTGCCTCACCTTCATTTCCCAGGCCGCCGCAGATGCAGATCTACCCCACCAACTGGGCTTAGGCACCCCCTGTGTGCCGGTGTGCAATACCCGTGGGGGCATCAGTAAGGCCTCCATGAAAATGAACACCGCCACCCCTGTCATTCAGGTGGATCCCCAAACCTACGAGGTGTTTGCCGATGGTCAGCTGCTCACCTGTGAACCCGCCCAGGTGTTGCCCATGGCGCAGCGGTACTTTTTGTTCTGAGTGATGGTGTTCTGAAGAGTGAAGGGGATGGGACCAGTGGTTAGGTGGGCCATGGTTGACCATGGGGGAGAAAACTTTCCGGTTGCTCCTCCACAGGCCAATCCCTGTTTATGCCACCGATCACCACCTCTTCCACCCGCACCACATCTTGATCCAGGGTGTTGATGGCATTGATCAGCACATCCAGGGCCAGGGCATCGCTGGTACCCAAGTCCACCCAGATGCGACACCAGTTTTCCTGGGTTTCCAGGTCACCCATGTTGTGCATCAGTGCGGTCAAGCTAGCCTCTGCCTGCTCTGGCGCGTAGTGCATCCAGCTGATATCAGCCCCCTCCCCGTGGACCTGTAAGTTCTCCCCATTGAAACCCCCCAGCTTGCCTAGGTAATACCAACTATCGAAAATCTCCGCCAGGTAAGGCTTCTCCGCCTCCGTGAGTGGTTCAGCCAGGCGGATCCAGATCCAGCAGTTGAAAGGATCAAACTCACGAAAACGCACGTCCATTAGAAATAGGGCAGAGTGTTTTTATGCCGGGCTGTTTTTATGCTGGGCAATGATGGTTCGTAGAAAGGCCCTTTGCCACCGTGCTCAGCCTGGAACAGGTGTCCTATTATCCGGCAACAGCGTCCCGTCCCCTGCTGCAGCAGGTGTCCATGGGGGTGAAGCTGGGCCACATGGCCGTGGTGGCGGGAGCCAGCGGAGCGGGGAAGACCACCCTATTGGAGGTGGTGGCAGGCCTGGTGCGCCCTAGCCATGGGCGCATCTGCTGGCAAGGCAAGCCCATGGGACAACGACAGCGGCACCGTCGCTGTGGCCTGGTGTTTCAATTTCCTGAACGGCATTTTCTAGGTCTCACCATGGGCCAGGAATTGCGGTTGGGCCACCATCGTCTCACGGAGGAGCACCAAAGCACTGTGCTGACACAGGTGGGGCTGAACCATGTCTCCCCTAAATTGCCACCAGAGCGTCTCAGTGGCGGCCAACAAAGGCGCCTAGCCTTGGCAGTGCAGCTGCTGGGGAATCCCCAGGTGCTCCTATTGGATGAGCCTACGGCTGGATTAGACTGGTCCGTGCGGGAAAGCTTTTTGCAGCTGCTGGGCCAGCTCCAGCCGGGCCGGGTGCTGGTGGTGGCCACCCATGAACCCCAACTGTTTGCTCCCCTTCAGCCCCACTGCTGGCAACTCCAGAATGGTCAGCTGAAGCCCTGCTAGGGGAGAACCTACTACCATCTAGTTTTTACCGGGGTTTGCGGGTTTGTGGCCGACCATATTCTCCGCGCCATAGCTGCTGATAGGGGTATCCGAATGGTGGCGGTGGAAACCACAGTCTCCACCCGCTATGCCTGCCGTCGCCATGGCTTGTCCTATCTCACCACCACTTTGCTGGGACGGGCCATGGCTGGAGGTTTACTGCTGGCCAGCAGCATGAAAACAGCCCAGGGGCGCGTCACCTTGAGGGTTCAGTGTGGTGGTCCCCTTCGCGGCCTCACCGTGGATGCTGGCCGGGACGGGGCAGTGCGAGGCTACGTGGCAGTGCCGGGCTTGGAGCTGGACCTGGCTCCTGAGGGGCAATTTGATCTGGCCAGAGCTGTGGGCAGTGGCCACCTGCAGATCACTAGGGATGAAGGCCATGGCAACCCCCTACAAAGCACAGTGGAGCTGGTGAGTGGTGCCATAGGCGATGACCTGGCGGCCTACCTGTTTCACTCGGAGCAGACACCGTCTGCGGTGTTTGTGGGGGAGCACATCACCAGCAAGGGCATTCGCTGCTGTGGCGGGGTGCTGGTTCAGGTGTTGCCCAAGGCTGCCAATGAGCCGGCCTTGGTGGACCTTTTGCAGCGGGAGTGTTCTGCTGTGGAGAACTTCAGCCAGCAGTTGGCTGCTCACCAGGGCAACATGGCTGCCCTCCTGCAAAGCCTCTTTAACAACCTCAATCCCCAACCCCTAGCAGCGCCCCAACCTGTGCGTTTTCACTGCCGCTGCACCACCTCCCGCTGTCTTGCAGCCCTGGAATTGTTGGGAATCCACCAGCTGGAGGAGATGATTGATGAAGACGGCGGAGCAGAAATGAACTGCCACTTCTGTGGAGAGGTTTACCGCTTTTCTGCTGCTGACTTACAGGGGGTCATCCATGGACTGGTGGCCAATGGTGTCAAGCCAGGGTGATGGCCAAGACCAACTGCACGATGAGGGCCATGGTGGTGCTGATTTGCAGCTCCTGCAATGGGGATGCCACCGCCAGGGACTGAGCTAGAAGGGCTCCCATGACCAAACCAATGGCCAGACCAGCAAAACCCTGGAGACTAGCCAGCAGAAGACGACCATGGCGCCACAGGAGATTGAGGACGGTCATCCCGGTGCCTAGGGCCAGGATCAAAGCAAGAGCTCACCTTGCCCGCCTGGCGCTGTTTCAGGCGGTCCATGAGCACGGCGTCATAGGCGGCTTCAATGCGGGCCTTGGCCTGGGGATCATCCCCGCAGGAGGCCAGTTTCTTGGCCTTGGCTGCCTGTATGGCGTCAAAGCCGGTGTCCTCCTCAACACCAAGGAGCACATAAGGTGAATCTGTGCCGTGGTGGCCTGGTTCCATACAAGCCCAACATGCTGTGCTCTAGGGAAGAGCTTATCTGCTTCCTGGGCCCATTGGGGTGTTGATGGGGCGATCACTACAGATACAAAGTGACACATTGCCCCAATCGGGTCTCCAGGATGCATAATTAGTAGTGAGGTGACTCGGCACTCCTCACACGAGGCACAAGAGGACACAGCAAGCTCCCACCGAGTCCCTGGGAGCTTTTCCTCCATCCTCTTGCCCAAGGCTTTCCTTAGTTCAAGACCTTCATAAGGCACAGAAAATTAGGCGCAGGAAACAGGAACAGAAAACAGGGGCAAAAAACCAAGGAGCAGAAAAGGCTTCTAAGGGGTGAGGATTTGCCAGGATCAGGGGAGATTGTGGTTTTCCCTCTCCTATGCCTCTTGGCTCCTTGGTGCATCAGCTGCAACATGCCCCACTGACCTCTCAACTGGCGCAGCGCACCCGTGGTGACCAGCGATTGTGCATCTGTGGTGGTTCCCCCATGGCCCGGTCACTAATCACCAGTGCCTTGGCTAGGCAACGGGACCGTTCTCTCCTGGTCATTACCCCCACCTTGGAGGAGGCCGGTCGCTGGACAGCTCGGCTGGAAACCATGGGATGGCCCACGGTTCTGTTTTATCCCACCAGTGAGACCACACCCTATGAAGACCTTGATCCCACCAGTGAGATCACCTATGGCCAGCTTCAGGTACTAGGTGAGCTGATGGGTCAGCAGGAGCCCCTGGTGGTGGTGGCCAGTGAGCGTTCCCTCCAACCCCACCTGCCTCCCAGGACGGCGCTGCAGGAAAGCTGTCTCAGCCTAAAGCGTGGCACTGTCATGGATCTGGGCACCATGTCAGCCCGCCTTAGCCAGTTGGGCTATGAACGGGTCAGCACCGTGGAGCAGGAGGGCACATGGAGCCGACGTGGAGACATTTTGGACATCTACCCCGTCAATGGGGAGTTGCCGGTGCGGATGGAGTTCTGCGAAGACGAGGTGGAAAAACTGCGCCAGCTGGACCCGGTGAGCCAAAGGTCCCTGGAGACCATTGAACAGCTCTGGATCACCCCTAAGGGTTATGCACCCCTCATTGCCCAGGAACTGCGCAAGGGCACCCCACCAGCATTGGAGACCCTATTGGGGGAGCAGGCACTGGAAGCACTGGACCAGGGGCAGACACCTGAAGGTTTACGGCGCCTTTTGGGTCATGTGTTTTGCCAGCCAGCCAGTTTGTTGGACTACATGCCCAGCCATGGGTTGGTGGTGGTGGACCAATGGGCCAGCTGCGTGGCCCACGGCCAGCAGTGGGTAGACCATGCTGAGAGCCAACTCCATGAGCTGAAAGCTGAACTGGCACCGGAGGCCGCTGCCCTGATAAAAGGCACCATGCATCAACCCATGGGCAGATGCCTGGAGCAGATGGAGCCTTGGGAAGGCTTTGATTTGGCGGAGCTGGAGACCACAGATCACCCCAACCACTTTTCCCTATCTGCACGGCCAGTGCCTTGCCTGGCCAACCAGTTTGGCAAGCTAGCCACCCTGCTGGGTAAACAGCGGCGGCAGCGCACCCGCCTGTGGCTGCTCTCCGCTCAACCCTCTCGAACGGTGGCCCTTCTGGAAGAGCACGATGCCATCAGCCGCTTTGTGCCCAATGCCCAGGACCGCCCAGCCATTGCCCAGCTGCTGGAGCAGGGCACCCCTGTGGTACTGAACGCCAAGGGGGTTGGGGAGCTGGAGGGTGTGGAGCTACCAGCCTGGAAGGTGATGCTGCTGACCGACAGGGAAATGTTTGGACAGCAGTCTTTAGGCACCAGTGGCTATGTGCGGCGCCGTAAGCGGGCAGCTGGCCACAAGGTGGATCTGGACAAGCTGCAGCCGGGAGACTATGTGGTCCATCGCCTCCACGGCATAGGCCGCTTCCTGAAGCTGGAAAAACTCAGCCTCAGCGGCGAACCACGGGATTATTTGGTGGTGCAATACACGGATGGATTGCTCCGGGTGGCGGCAGATCAGCTGGGCAGTTTGGGGCGCTACCGGGCCAGCCCTGACCAGCCACCCAACTTGAATCGCCTGGGAGGCACCGCCTGGGGTAAGGCCAAGGAACGGGCCCGCAAAGCGGTGGCCAAGGTGGCCATGGACCTGGTGAGGCTCTATGCGGAACGCCACGAGGCCCATGGTCACGCTTTTGCTGTGGATGGGCCGTGGCAGGCGGATCTGGAAGGGTCTTTTCCCTATGACCCCACCCCGGATCAATTGAAAGCCATTGCAGACATGAAGCAGGATATGGAAGCACCACGGCCTATGGATCGTCTGATTTGTGGAGATGTGGGTTTTGGCAAAACGGAGGTGGCGGTGCGGGGCATTTTCAAGTGCGTCACCAATGGGAAGCAATGTGCCCTGTTGGCACCCACCACGGTGCTGGCCCAGCAACACTGGCGCACCCTACGGGACCGCTTTGCCCCTTATCCCATCAAGGTTGGGCTGCTGAATCGTTTTCGCACGGCTGGAGAGCGGCGTGACCTGCTCCAGCAGCTGGCTGAGGGCAGCTTGGATGTGGTGGTGGGCACCCACCTGCTGCTGAGCAAGGGGACGGTGTTCAAAGATCTGGGTTTGGTGGTGGTGGATGAAGAGCAACGTTTTGGTGTGAAACACAAGGAAAAGCTCAAAACCCTGCGCAAGGCTGTGGATGTGCTTACCCTCAGCGCCACACCCATTCCCCGCACCTTGTACATGAGTCTGTCGTCCATGCGGGAGATGAGCCTCATCACAACTCCACCCCCTCTGCGGCGACCCATCAAGACCCATCTGATGCCCATGAATTATGAGGCGGTGCGCAGCGCCATTCGCCAAGAATTGGATCGGGGTGGGCAGATCTTCTATGTGGTGCCCCGGGTGGAAGGCATCAGCCATGTGGCCCTCAAGTTGCAGCAAATGGCCCCTGGTTTGCGGCTGCTGGTGGCCCATGGCCAGATGGATGAAGGCCAGTTGGAAGCCACCATGCTCACCTTCAATGACGGGGAAGCAGATCTTTTGGTCTGCACCACCATTGTGGAATCGGGCCTGGATATTCCCCGGGTGAACACTATTTTGGTGGAAGACGCCCACCGTTTTGGTCTAGCCCAGCTCTATCAGTTGCGGGGACGGGTGGGGCGTAGTGGTGTGCAGGCCTATGCATGGCTCTTCTACCCCCATGAGGAGAAGCTCACCCCTGCTGCCCGATCTCGTCTGCGGGCCATTCAGGAGTTTGCCCAGTTGGGTAGTGGTTACCAGCTGGCCATGCGGGATATGGAAATCCGTGGGGTGGGCAATTTGCTGGGAATGGAGCAATCGGGCCAGATGGAGGCCATTGGCTTTGACCTTTATATGGAGATGCTCCAGGAGTGCCTGGCGGAAATTCGTGGCCAAGACATCCCCAAGGTGGACGACACTCAGGTGGATCTAAAAGTGCCGGCATTTCTGCCTGCTGCCTGGATTGCTGATGCCAATGAGAAGATGGCCGCCTACCGTGCCACGGCCAATTGCCAGAGTGCAGATGAGCTGATGGCATTGGCGGCAGCATGGGGTGATCGCTATGGTCCCCTGCCACCGCCGGTGCAGACCTTGCTCCAGCTCATGGAGCTCAAACTGCTGGCCAAGCGCTGTGCCATTTCCCGCATCCGCCCCGAGAAGGCCAACATCATTCTGGAAACACCACTGCAGGAGCCAGCCTTTCGCCGTCTGCGCAAAGGATTACCCCAACACCTCCATGGTCGTCTGATCTACCAGGCTGGTCCCATGACAGCCAAGGTGACAGCCCGGGGTCTGGGCTCCCTCCCTGTCCAGCATCAACTCACCACCACCATCCAGTGGCTGCAAGCCATGGCCAGCCAGCTGCCGGGCTTGGAGTCAAAAATCCCAGCAGTGTTAGACCACTGAGTGTTGGCATGAGTGTTGGGGTCGGGGGAGCCACAGGCTGGCGCCATAGGAGCAAGCCACCAACAGGGCCGAGCCCCATAGGCAAGCTGCCATGCCCCCTGTTCCCCCACCTGCCAGTTGAAACACCAGTCCGGATAGCACCGTGCCCAAGAGGCGGCCAGCGGCATTGGCCATGTAGTAAAAGCCCACATTCAGACTCACATTCTCCGCCTCTGTGTAGGCCAGAACCATGTAGGAATGGATGGAGGAGTTCATGGCAAACACCAGGCCAAAGATGGTCAGGCCCAGAAACACCGCTGTTCCCCCTTGGACAAGGGTTCCTGGCAATGTGCTCTGCCAGAGGGCCACAGCCATTAGGGCAGGGATAGCCATGAGCACAGCGGACCAGAACTGCACTGCACCAGCACCTGGCGCATGGCTGTGACCCCAGAGACGCCGCAAGCTGGGGGCCATGGCCTGCACCAACCCATAGCCCATTACCCAGAGACCCATAAAGCCCCCTACCTGCCAAAAGTTCCAGTCCATGGTCATTTCCAGGAACACCGGCAGGGCCACCACAAACCACACATCCCGTGCACCAAAGAGGAAAAAGCGGGCCAGGGACAATACATTGATGCCCCGGGATTTGGACAACATGGCAGTGAAAGCTGGTTTTTGCTTCATCTTGCCCATGGCCGCCGGTAAGGACAGAGTCAGCAGCCATGCCAGCAACAAGCCCACCGCCATGGCAGTTACGGAGCCAGCAAAACCCAGCCAAAAGAGGGCAGCTCCCCCTAGGAAAAACCCCACCCCCTTGAGGGCATTTTTGGAGCCTGTCAAGATGGCCACCCAACGGAATAGGGTGCGTGCACCCTGTTGCTCCTGCCCTTCTGTGACCGGTACAACGGTTTTGATGGCACTCTTGGCACTCATCTTGCTCAGATCTTTGGCAATGCCGCTGAGGGCCTGGGCCCCCATCACGTAAACCACCGACAGCAGCTTGGGCCAGGTTTCCCCTACGGGCACCAGCATGAGCAGGGCCACAATCTGAAGCAGCAAACCACTCCAAAGGGTGAGTCGTAAGCCATAGCGGGCCCCAATCCACCCCCCGGCCAAATTGGTGACCACCCCAAAGAATTCATAGAAAATGAACAGCAGGGCAATGTCTAAGGTGCTGTAGCCCAGTCCATGGAAGTGGAAAATCACCAACATCCGCAGGGCCCCATCACTGAGGGTGAAGGCCCAATAGGCCATGGTCACCACCATGTATTGGCGCAGGGGGGAGTTGGCTGCTGAGAGGGATTGATCCATAGCTGGTGTCAGCTTCCTATGCGGCGGCTAACGGCACAGGTCAAATCAGCCATGCGGCAGGCATAACCCCATTCGTTGTCATACCAGCCATAAACCTTCAGGTGGGTACCATCCACCACCAGGGTGGAAGGACCATCAATGATGCAGGAGCGGCTGTCATGGCGGTAATCCACCGACACCAACGGGCGCTCTTCATAACCCAAGATACCCTGTAAAGGTCCCTCTGCAGCTTTGCGGAAAGCTTCATTGACAGCCTCAGGGCTGCTGGGGCGTGCCAGCTCAAATACCCCATCGGTGAGGGAAGCGTTGAGCAATGGAACCCGCACCGCATGGCCATTCAGCTTCCCTTCCAATTGGGGGAAAATCATGGCAATGGCCTTGGCAGACCCTGTGGTGGTGGGAATTAAGGATTCCCCTGCAGCCCGGGAGCGGCGCAGGTCTCCCCCATAACCATCCACCGGAGTTTGGGTATTGGTGAGGTTATGGATTGTGGTCATGGAGCCATGGACAATGCCAAAAGTTTCATGGATCACCTTCACCATGGGTGCCAAGCAGTTGGTGGTGCAGGAGGCCGCCGTTAGCAACCGGTGCCGCGCCAGGTCCATTTGCTGGTCATTGACCCCATAGACCACATTGAGGGCCCCTTCCCCCTTCACAGGGCAGGCCACAATCACCCGTTCCAGGCCACAGGTCTCAAAGTAGGGCTTGAGGGCCCCCACTGTTTTGAAGCGACCGCTGCACTCCAATACCAACTCCACCCCTGCAGCCCGCCAATCCACTGCGGTGAAATCCCTCCTATGGGAACAGCTGAATTGTTGATTGCCAATGTGCAGAGCGTTCACCCCTGGGGAGACGGCCTCATGCCAAGGGCCATGGATAGAGTCAAATTGCAGTAGGTGTCCCATGGCTGCCACCTGGCCGGCGGGTTCATTCAGGTGCACCACCTGCACACCACTTCGTTCCCAGAGGGCACGGAACACCAGTCGTCCAATGCGGCCAAAGCCGTTGATGCCAATCTTCACCAGTTCCCCACCGGCAGGCAGAGGAAGTGTAAGCACCAAACCTTAGCTAGAGGTTATGGATAGGTCATGGGCTGGGGCCCATCTCCCCTGCACAGACCATGGGTTTGTGCCATTCTGAAATCATCTCCCCCTCCTCTGAGCAGTCCTTGAACGGAATCACTCCGCAAGACCCCCATCAGGAGGTGTATGACCCCAATGATGACCATGGGGTCCTTGATGATTCTGAAAAACCCTTACACCCCCTACCTCGAGGTCTAGTGGAGCTCTATGGCCTCCTGGCAGTGTTGATTGTGTTGGTTCCTGAGTGGCTAGCCAACACAGCCATGGAGAACCTGGACTTCAGCAGGGGACAACCCCTAGCCCTCCGCTCCAAAAGTTGGCAATGGGATCCGGAGCTGATGCTAGGTGCCATGACCATGGAGCAACTGCGCCAGCTGGCTAAGCGCCAGGGCCTCTGGGGCTACAGCCGGGAACATCGGGATCGCCTAGTGCGCCGCCTCCTGCGCCACTTCCGCAAAAAAAGCAACTCCCGTCGCCTGCTTCAACAGGATGGCTCACCAACCAAGCCCGGTGTCTGATACAATCAGTACGTTAACGGGGCGTAGCGCAGTTTGGTAGCGCACCACTTTGGGGTAGTGGGGGTCGTGGGTTCAAATCCCGCCGCTCCGATTCCGTTAACCCAGCAAATCTGTCAAGCCCTGGTGGATGGGTTAATTGATTCCATGGCCCCGGACCATGCCACCCACCGTAGGGGAAACGGTCTCACGGCGGCGAGAGAGAATACCCCCAAGAAAATGCTCCCCACGCTGTAGGGGGAAAAGCCCTGCCCTATCCCCAGTGCCCGTCCGAAACGCCCCAGGTGTGAAAACCTGACTCCCCCTAATGTGAGCCAAGCCCAGGCGGGCCGTTGCAGCCTGACGGATGGTGAGCCCTTGGTTCAGCTAAGGTCTAGGCAGGTGGGGCGGGATGGAAATCTAACCGTAGTGAATCTGCACACCACTGCCCCGGTGCGCAATGAAGACATGGTGAGCAAATGTGGCTGGTCCCCATTCCGTAACTGGCAACTGGTGGGCTGGCCTGTGGCCACCGTGGTGGCTGGTGTGGTG
>RKSC01000067.1 GCA_007571085.1 Synechococcus sp. PNGco_S_binSS4 | reverse complement strand
GTGGCCAGCTTGACAGCCAGCAAAATGGCCCATCACACAATCCGTAGCCTCAGCGCCCACTGCCGTTCTGCCCTTGTGGAAACAGATTTTCTGAACCGCACCCTCTCCATTCACCGCCGTGCCCACCAGTGGTATTCCGCTGACCAGGGGGAGTTGATTTACCGCAATGATGGCTTTATTGAGGAGATTTCCACCACATCCATTGAGCCTCTTTATGTGGAGTTGGAACACTTTCTCCGCTGTGTGCGTGGCCTAGAGGCTTCTGCAGTGGATGGTCAGCAGGCTTCCCGGGCCCTGCAACTGGCCCATTGGATTGAGCACAGCGTGGACAACCCCACCATGCAATTGGACCAGCCCATTTAGTTCATCTAGTCAATTTAGTCCACTTAACACACTTAACATATCTAAAACAAGACATGGCCAGAAGCCAATGGCTACGGGGGCAGGTGTTGGGCCTACCTGTGCAGTTCACCCCTGATGTGCTCAGGGCAGCGGAGGATTTGGTCAACCGGGGTGGCCAGGTGGTCACCCTCAATGCTGAGATGGCCATGGCCGCCCTAAGCCATGGCCAGCTGCGTGAAGTGATCCAAGATGCTGAGCTGGTCATCCCTGATGGGGCAGGTGTGGTTTGGGCATTGGGTCTGCAGGGCCACCGGGTACGGCGCCAGCCTGGCATTGAACTGGCTGAGATGCTCCTGGCCCATGCCTCCACCATGGGTTGGCGGGTGGCTTGGGTAGGTGCACAGGAGAGCCGCCTCAAGGCTGCAGCTGAACACTGGCGGAAGCGCCACCCCAACCTCCGCCTAGAGCACCTAATCCATGGCTACCAAGCCCCGGGCCAATGGCCTGTGTTGGAAGGGGAGCTGCAGCGTCAGGAACCGGAACTGGTGTTTGTGGGCCTGGGGGTACCACGGCAGGAGCTGTGGATCAAGAAAGTGCGCCCCCATGGCCATGGGCTTTGGTTGGGGGTGGGGGGCAGCTTTGATGTGTGGAGCGGCTCCATAAACCGTGCACCGCCATGGTTTCGTGCTGCGCAGCTGGAATGGCTTTACCGACTGCTACAGGAACCGCAGCGCTGGCGCCGCATCTTGGTGCTGCCCCTATTTGTTGGCCATGTGGTGATGGACCTGGTGAGACCCCGCTTCAGCGAAAACCGACGGAGGCTTGCCAGACGAAGGCCAGCAAAAGGAAAAATAGGGGAATCAGGGGCAGGATGTCCACCAGGGGAGCAAAGGGCTGATAGGCCTCCGGCAGCTGGGCCAGAATGAAGGCGGGCTGGACCATGGTTTGAGGATTCCGTGGATGGGCACAGAGCCTGAAAGCTACCACGTGTTGGCCGCTGGCGAGGCGGGATCCCAAGGGGTGAAATGCTCTGAAAACGTTCCCTCAGCAATGGCTTGACCCATGGCATTGCAGAACCGTTGCAGGTGGGTGAGGTTATGGAGGCTGAGCAAGCTGGCGGCCAACAGCTCCCGGCTGTGAATCAGATGGTGGAGATAGGCACGGGAGTGGTGGCCACAGGTCCAGCAAGGGCAGGTGGCATCCAGGGGACGGTGGTCATTGCGGAAGCAGGCACTTTTCAGTGACCATCTGGCTTCTGCCACAAGGGCGGTGCCGTGGCGTCCTAGGCGGGTGGGCAGCACACAGTCAAATAGGTCCACACCTTGGGCAACAGCGTGGGCCATTTCCCCTAGGGAGCCCACACCCATGAGATAGCGGGGTTTCTGGTCAGGCAGTAGGGGGGCCACCAGGCTGACGGTTTGCTGTATGGCTTCTGTGGATTCCCCCACGCTGACCCCACCAATGGCAAAACCTGGCAGGTCATGGCTACAGACCGTGGCCGCAGACCAGCGGCGCAGCTCCCCATGGCAGCCCCCCTGGACAATGCCAAAAAGGGCTTGGCGATCATTGTTGTGGGCAGCAATGGAACGTTCCAACCAATGGTGGGTGCGGGCTGTGGCTGTCTCCACCTCCTGGCCAGTGGCCTGGCCTGGGGGGCAGTGGTCAAAGGCCATGATCACATCAGCCCCCAGGCGATTCTGGATGGCCATGCTGCTTTCTGGTGTCAGTTGGATGGTGCGACCGTCTCTAAGGGAGCGAAAGGTGACTCCATGGTCTTCCACCCGGTTGCAGCGGGACAGGCTGAACACCTGGTAGCCACCGGAATCCGTCAGGATGGGTCCATCCCAAGCCATAAAGCGGTGCAGTCCCCCTGCTGCGGCAATGAGGTCTTCACCGGGCTGCAGGTGCAGGTGGTAGGCATTGGCCAAGACCATCTGTGCCTTGGTGTGAGCCAACTGCTCTGTGGTCAAGCCCTTCACAGTGGCCATGGTGCCCACTGGCATGAAGCGGGGAGTGTCCACAGGACCATGGGGTGTTTGCAGTTGGCCCACCCGGGCCCGGGTGCGGCAGCAGCGGTGGAGAATCCCAAAACGAAAACCCATGGTTTCCAGCCTAGGCTGCTGGGGAACGCCAGCTCCGGTCTGACCCAACCAGCCTGTGCCTGATCCAGCCTGTGCCTGATTCACCTCCTAGTCATTGGTGGAATGACTTGGCGGGCAGCTGGGTATTTTACTCCCGCTTCCCTCCCTTACCAGGGGTGGAGCCCCACTTTGGCCCCATTGCCCGTTTTGCACCAGTAGTTGGTGCTGCCATTGCCCTAAATCAGGCCATGGTCTGGCAATTGGTGAAGCTGTTGCACCTGCCCCTGCCCAGTGGCATCACCCTGCTCATGGTTACGGAAATAGGTCTTACGGGGGGCCTCCATCTGGATGGGGTGATGGATACGGCCGATGGGCTCAGCGCCGGTAAAGAGCGCCTCAAAGCCATGGCGGACAGTCGGGTGGGAGCCATGGGGGTGGTGGCTGTGGTGGTGTTACTGCTGTTGCGCTTTGGTGGCTGGTTGTGGCTGGCAGAGGCAGAAGCCCCCATGGGGGCCGTGGTGCTGAGCGTGGCGGTGTGGGCACGTACGGCCCCCCTATTGGTTTTGGCTTGGTGGGAGCCATTGCGGGCTGAAGGCAGTGGTGCCCACCATGCTGCCCACCGTCAACACCCCATTTGGGAACTGTTGCCCGCCACCATGGTTTTGGTGTTGCTCACCATTGTTTTTGGTCTTTGGGTGGTGGTGGGTGTTGGGCCCATCATCTTGATTGCGGTGCTCATGGGCCGTTTGCTAGGGGGCCAGAGTGGGGACAGTTTGGGGGCCACGGTGGAGTGGAGCGCCACCGCCTGCCTCTGGCTCTATGGCTTGGTTATGACGGTTGGGCTGTGAGCACTTTGGCCATGGGCACTTTGGTTGGGGGCCAGCGGTGGTGAAGCCGGCAGGGTGATTAGGAAGCCGTTGCCTTCCGGGGTGGCCTGGGGACACAGCAGCCGGGGCTGGTTGATCAGCTCCAAAGCACCTCCTAGGCTTTGAGCCAGCTGGCGCCCTAGGCTGAGGCCATAACCTGTGCCCTGGTGACCAGCCCCGGTGCTGCCCCGTTGACCAGGGGAGAAGATCCGCTCCTGCTCTTGGTGGGGTATGGGCGGCCCCCCATCCCATAGCAACAGCTTCACCTGGTCAGCATCAGCTGGAGCAGACCAGCAGAAGCCAATGGGTGCCTTGGCTGGGGCATAGCGAAGGGCATTTTCAATGAGGTTGGCGAGGATTTCCCCTACGGCATCCACATCCCCTTGCCACTGGGGTAAGTGCTGGGGTTGATGCCACGGGCGCCCGGAGGCTTCACAATTGGCCTGGGCACGGCGTAGGAGGGGAACAAGCCGTTCCTGCAGCTGGCCATCTGCCTGACTAGAGCGAAAAGGTGGCAACAGCCGCGGCTGTTCCAGCTCAGTGCTCAGGCGCCGCCGGGGCAACTGCTCTAGGATTTTCAGGTGGCGCTCCAGCTGCTGGCCTTCATCCAAAAGGCTGGTCACCAGTTCTTGCTGTTCAGCATGCTGATCCAGGCGCCGGCGCAACAGCTGGGCAATGGTGCGCAGGGCTGCCAAGGGGTTGCGCATTTGATGAATGAGGGCCGCCAGTTGGTGCTCCTGCTCGGCCTGTTGACGTCGCAGGTGATCCATCTCCAGGGACAGGTTTTCACAGCGAAGGTCCATATCCCGGGCGGTGGCCAGGGCGGTGGCCATGGGTATGAGTCGCTGGGAGAGGGCACTACTCCAGGGCAAGGCGGTGGTTTCCACCAGCAGGGCTCCCAAAAGATGGTTGCCACTGCGCAAGGGGAGCCAACGTCGTCCCTGTTCTGGAATCTGCAGGGAGGGATCACTTAGGGAGTCTGGCAAACGCTGTAGGCCATCAGGCCAGCAAGCCACTGCCTCCAAGCGCAGCTGACCGGAGGCGTCACTGAGGGCCATGTACACAGCCAGGCAGCGCAGCTCATTGCCACTGGCGAAGGATGCCAGCAAGTGCCTGGCCAGGGACCGGTAATCAGCAGAAACACCAAGGGCCACTAGGGTTGGGGTGGGGAATCAAGGTCTCCAGGTTAAGAAAAACCACCAGGGGGATGCCGTCTCAACCACTTGCCCGTGGTGACCCAGGCTACATTTGGAAGGAAAAATGATAAAAGGGGAGTGGGAAAAGATAATGTCTTGCTCAACCCAGTCTGGGGGGTTATTTTAAGGAGGTTGCCCATGGGCAAAGGAACCTCTAAATTCCCTCTGGTTTATTCTCTATGTCAAAAAAAAGAAAGCGGATCAGCCGTCGTCGTCTAGCAGGCCAGCGGGTCCTCTCCTATGTTCCCTCCTTCCACCTGGACACTGGGGATCTCAAGCCTGTCACAGCAGCCCGTCATTACATTGCCCAGCAGGAGATCAAGCCGCCAGCGCTGATCAATGTGCGTCGCAATGAGCATACAACAGATCATTTCTTTCTTGCCGAGAAAGGGGTGTTTAGTGCCCATTATGCCGCAGAGAACCATTTTCTCTTCCCTTCCCTAAAAACTATCGTGGATCATGTTGGGGAAGACACAATTTATGCTGGCCTTGAGAACATCTCTGACGACTGGGACGAAATGGAAGAATATGATTACGCTTTTGTCTAACAGCTTTCTCTAACAGCTTTCTCTAAAGTTTGTCCCAAGGGTATCTATCCAGGTATCTAAGGATGCCCTAGGGCTGCTTCAGGCTGGGCTGGCTTAGGTATAAAGCATTCCCTAAGGAAGTGGTGCATTGGTGCCATGGCTTCCCCGGGAATGGTATGGCCTGCCGTAAAGGTCTCCAGCTTCACCCTACACCCCTGCTGCCCCAGCAGTTCCCGTAGGGTGAGGCTGGCCTGCCATGGCACAACCGGATCCTGTTGTCCATGTATTAACAAGACTGGTGCCTGGATAGCTGGCAACGGGCCCTCACCGTGGGGGTAGCCACTGCAGGCCACCACCCCGGCCAATGGTTTGCCAACAGCCGCTTCCAGTGCCATGGCAGCCCCCTGGGAAAAGCCCAGCAGTGCGGTTTGTGGCCATGGGTGCTGGTGTGCCAGGAGAGCTAGTTTGTGGTTGATGTGGGCTAGGGCCTTAGGTACGCCTGGCCAGCCCTGGGCCTGGCTCTTTTGGGTTAAGGGGTACCACTGCCGCCCACCAGGAACCTGGGGGTGAGGTTCTGGGGCCTCTAGGGCCACCACGTCCCCCAGGCCATCCATGAGGTGGATGGCGAGGGGCAGCAGGTCCTTACCGTTGGCACCCCAGCCGTGGAGCAGCACCAGACGACCAGGGCCTGGCTTACCCCACTGCACCATCTGTTCAGCCACTGTTACCAAGGTTCTTCTCCTTTCTCTTTAGCCCCTTCTCTTTAGCATTGCTTCTGTCCCGGTTGGCCCATGGCTCCCATTGCACTGCTCAGCGTTTCTGATAAGACGGGCCTGGTGCCCTTGGCCACAGCTCTGCAGCGGCACCACAATTTCCAGCTGCTTTGTAGTGGGGGCACCGGTGAGGTGTTGGAAGGGGCAGGGCTAACCGTAATCCCTGTGGCCCATCACACTGGCGCCCCTGAGATGCTGAATGGTCGGGTCAAGACCCTGCACCCCCGCATCCATGGGGGCATCCTGGCTGAGCGCCACCGGCTCGAACACCTGGAAGATCTCCAGCGTCAAGCCATCCCCCCCATTGATTTGGTGGTGGTCAATCTTTACCCCTTTGAGGCCACGGTGGCCCAGCCCACGGTGTCCTGGGAGGAAGGGATTGAGACCATTGACATTGGTGGACCAACCCTGTTGCGGGCTGCCGCCAAAAACCATGCCCATGTGAGTGTGCTGACAGCACCCAGCCAATATGGGCCTTTTTTGCAAGCCCTCTCTGCTGGTGCCATAGATCTGCAGCAGCGCCGCCGCTGGGCCTTGGCTGCCTTTCGTCATTCTGCCCGCTATGAGGCTGCCATCAGCCAGTGGTTTGCCACCCAACTGGGGGAGGACCCGGGTCCTTTACATCTGCTCCTGCCCCATGGCCAGCCCCTGCGCTATGGGGAAAATCCTCACCAGCAAGCCCGTTGGTATGGAGAACCCGGATCTGGCTGGGGGGCTGCCCACCAGCTCCAGGGCAAGCAGCTGAGCTTCAACAACCTGTTGGATCTTGATGCTGCCCTCACCACCGTGCGGGAATTCCCCCCCAAGCAGGCTGCTGCCGTAGTGGTCAAGCACACCAATCCCTGTGGTGTGGCCACCGGTGCGGATCTGGCCACAGCTTTGGAACGGGCCCTAGGTGCGGATCCGGTTTCCGCCTTTGGGGGTGTGGTGGCTGTGAACCAGCCCTTGGATGGTGCTGCTGCTGCCCAACTGGCAGCCATCTTTATGGAGTGTGTTGTGGCCCCTGAAGTGACAGCTGAAGCCCAGGACCTCCTGGCCCAGAAACCCAATCTGCGGCTACTCACCATGACCCCGGCAGCAGTGGCCAGTGCCCCTGCCCAACAGCTGCGCACCATCTTAGGAGGTGTGCTGGTGCAACAACCAGATGACCAGCCGGTGGATCGTTCCAGTTGGCATGTGGTCAGCAATGCCCAGCCTGATGCTGCCCTAGTGGAGGAGCTGGATTTTGCCTGGCGTGTGGTTCGCCATGGGCGTTCCAATGCCATTGTGGTCGCCAAAGACCACCAGACCATTGGCGTGGGCCTAGGTCAGACCAGCCGGGTGGGTGCTGCCCAGTTGGCCCTAGCTGCCGCCGGTGACCGAGCCCAAGGGGCAGTGCTGGCCAGTGATGGCTTTTTCCCCTTCCCGGATACGGTCCAACTGGCTGCTGCTGGGGGCATTCGTGCCTTCATCCAACCTGGTGGCAGCAAGCGGGATGGGGAATCCATTGCCGCCTGCAATGACCATGGGTTGGTGATGGTCCACACGGGTCGTCGTCACTTTCTCCATTAACCCTGTTCCTTAAAGTCCATGCCAGGGGGTAGGTTTCTACCTTGCACCGGAGGACCACGGTCCTGTTTCAGCCATGGCGGAGACCATCAGTTTTAGCCTGAACTTTGTTCACCCCCTGTTGATGTGGACACTGCTGGCCTTGAGCGGCTATGCCCTCTTTCTAGGAATTCGCGTCAAGAAACTGCGCACCACCAAAGATGTGCAACTGCGCAAGGAGCTGTCCAAGGGCAGGTACGGCCAGCGTCAT
>RKSC01000136.1 GCA_007571085.1 Synechococcus sp. PNGco_S_binSS4 | reverse complement strand
TCTTCAGCAGGAACATAAGTGCCATCAAGCACTTTCTTGAGAGCAGGATAAACCACACATGAGTCTTCAGGATTGTAATATTTAGGTGGTTTTGTTGGCATTATCTGAGCAGTTCTCAGGTGTTTCTCATATATCCCCCCTAGGCTTTTTGATCCCCTGAAATGATTATCTAGAAACCACTGAGGATTTCCCTGTAAGATTGCTTCTGTCTCTGCCGCAAACACTGTAATCTCGGCATTGATTATTAACCTTTGATTATTTGTCATGTTGTTTTCATTTAGAGATCCTAGCATTCCTATCGCTGAAGCCCAGTTTTTCCTGAGCACCTCTACCCATCCAGTCATGTTTACTTTGCACAGGTCATTGATGTTTGTGATTAAAGTTCTACGGTCTTGAGCATTAAGCTGGCCTTGCCTGTGGGCCATGTTATTATACTCCTTGACCAAGTCTGTTGCTTGCTTTGTGTTTATGCTGCCTTCCTCCTGTCCTTGGAGTATTAACTCTGTAGGGACAGGCTGATCACGTAAATTCATTTGCATACCCATATGATCTGCAAAGTCTTGCTGCTCTTCTTTCCTTGCAGAGTTCTGCTGAATCTCTTCTATGGTTTCTGCTGGCATATTGTCTACAATGTTTTCTGCTATCTCCTCCTGCTCATTGTTTGTCTTGTGTTCAAGAACAGTATAATCTCGATTCTGTGTCTCCAGAACACCCATGACGGCTTCAGCTGCCGTGCTTTGTTTAGGGATTTCATCAGCTGTTACCTCTTGTAGAAGAAGAATAGGGTTGGCAATATATTGGTTCTCCTGAAGCCTTGTGGCCAGAGGCTTTGCTTCTGATAGCAGCATGGTGAACACATCTATAGGCTCATCATCTGGCCCTTGCTTTATTTTCATTATCTTCCTGTTAAACCCTATGGCATTTGCAACATAAGCATCCCACCTGGTTTTCCGCAAGGTTTCCATGGCAGAGCCCCTGGTCAACGGGCTTAAGGTCTGGAACTCTTCTGCTAGTTCTGTATTGGTGGCAATCAGTTCTTGAGGGTTCACCCAAGAACAACTGGCCATGTATTCAGCCCACTGAGCCACAAGGCCTGCAGCTCCTTGTTGAGCCTGGTTATGGCCATGGGCCTGAATCTGACCAGAGATGCTGGCAATCCCATTGACCATGGCCCCAATGCCTTGCAGCGCCCCTGCCCACCCACTGGCATGGCTTGGCTCCCATTCAGAGGCTGGTGGCAACTGCAGAATCTGACCGGTGGGATCCACCACGGTCCACCTCACGTAGGAGTGCAGGTCAGCAGGGCCATGGGCAGCTCCATCCTGCTTGCAAAATGTCCTAGGCCCACTACAGCCATGACTACTGTTTCCCTGTTCCGGCCAAGTCGTCAAGGTCTGCCACTACTTGTGCTTTTACTCAGGCTTTTACTCAGGCTTTCAGCGGACACAGGGATTCTATATAGTGGGGCCAATCTATCAAAAACCATCAAGGCACCCAGCTGGCGTCAAGCTGGTGGCCTGGCCTGGCCTTACTATCCTGGGTGGCAGTTTACCTGTCAGCTCCATGCTTCCCAAGGCATTCTCAAGGCTGAAGAACGAGTCCTCAGAACGAGTCCTCTTGGTTAGGGGGTAAGGCACTGGTTGCTGACTAAAGCACTAGAGCCTGGTGGCAAGCACCTGCTTCAGTTAACCACCAATGAGCCTAGACAACCAACTCTCCAGCTACGACTACACCCTTCCAGAAACAGCCATTGCCCAGGTGCCGGTAGAGCCGCGCCACAGGGCAAGACTCCTCTGCGTTGAACCGGGCACAGGCTGGCAGGATACCACCATGGCCCAATGGCCTGCCCTGCTGCGGCCTGGCGACCTGCTGATCCTGAACAACACCCGTGTGCTAAAGGCTCGCCTACGGGCCCGTCGGGCCAGTGGTGGGCTTGTGGAGATGTTGGTGTTGGAGCCCCATGGGGACAAGGCCTGGCTGGCTCTGGTAAAACCCAGCCAGCGGATTCGTTCCGGAGAGTGGCTTCAGATTGCAGTGGCCCCAGGACAATCACCTGTGGCGGTTCAGGTTTTAGGCAGGCACGGTGATAGGGGAGTGCGGCTCTTGCAATTTCCCAATCCAGAACTGGAGGCCATGGAGCAATTCTTGAATACCTATGGGGAGTTGCCCCTACCCCCCTACATAGGAGCAGCTTGCCAAGATGAGCAGCGCTACCAAACCACCTATGCCAGCCGCCCTGGTGCTGTGGCCGCACCTACAGCCGGTTTGCACCTGAGCAGGGAGTTACGGCAACAACTGGCAGCCGCTGGGGTGGCCAGTGCCTCCATAACTCTCCATGTGGGCCTAGGCACCTTCCAGCCTCTCCAGGGGGAAGACCTGAGCCAGCTACAACTCCACAGTGAACGGGTGGAAATTAGCCCTGCCACAGTGAAAGCAGTGCAGCAGACCAAAGAGCAAGGGGGGCGAGTGTTGGCTGTGGGCACCACAAGCTGCCGTGCCCTAGAAGGGGTGGCCGCTCTCCATGGTGGCCAGCTGCAGCCTTATAAGGGCTCAGTGGGGCTTTGCATTCGCCCAGGCTTTCGCTTGCAAGTGATGGATGGCCTGCTGACCAACTTTCACCTGCCCCGCTCTAGCCTCTTGCTGCTGGTGAGTGCCCTCATTGGCCGCCAACGGCTCCTGCACCTTTACCAGGAAGCCCTGGCCAGTGGTTACCGCTTCTACTCCTTTGGGGATGCCATGTGGATTCCCCCTGAGGCTGTGGTTTGCAGCGCCCGATCTTCCCAGCCCTAATCCGATGGGTCCTCCACCTTCAGCAGTTCCACGTCAAACACCAAGGTGGCATTGGGAGGAATGACACCACCGGCCCCACGCTTGCCATAGCCCAGCTCTGGAGGAATGACCAGTTGCCGCTTTCCCCCTTCTTTCATGCCAACTAGGCCTTCATCCCAGCCTTGAATCACCTGCTTGGCCCCCAGGCGGAAGCTGAAGGGTTGACCGCGGCGGCGGCTACTGTCAAAGGGGGTGCCATTTTCCAAGCGACCGTCGTAATGGACAGTCACGTTTTTATTGGCAAGGGCTTCACGGCCTGTGCCAACCTGCACTTCGGTGATTGTCAGCCCTGATGGGGTGATGGTCATGGTTAGATCCTGGGGAGCTTCTGGAGTTTGTTTTTCATCTGTTCCCTGAGCAGGGGCCACACCACCTGAGTTGGTCTCATCGGTGGCCATGGCAAACAGTTTGGGATTGGGATTATCGGGATCCAGCTCCCACCGAGAGCCTAATGGAGCATTGGCTGAACCCGGGCCAGAGGCTTGCAAGGTGGTGGTAGCCATAGGCTGATCTTCGCCCAATGACTGGGTCTCCAAGGAGGATGGCGACAGCATCAACTGACTCACCAAAGCCACCAGGAGACAGGAGAAACAGACGCCAGCAGTAATAAGGATCGGTTGCATAGATTCATTCACCGGTCACAGGGGCAAAAATGTATGGGAAAACCTTGTTTGGGGTGTTTTAGAGGGGCTGCAACTGAGGGTAGAGAGTGACCAGCTCGCTGGAGGTGAGCACATCCTCATTGCCATCAGGCTGCCAGATCACCTCCAAGCTGAGTAGATCACGGGAGGGGATGGAGCCCAGCAACCGTAGGGTTGTGCGCAGATCATCGGCTGTGGTGATTTTGGGAAGGCGGATGGAGCTACGGCTGGCCACCAGCAGGGTGACCGCAATGTAGTCGCTGGCGGCAGAGGACTGGCCGGTGTCACCCTGACTGCGCTGGCCGTCCACGTTGCTGGTGGTCTCCCCATCCAACTTGCTGCGCTCCGTCATGGAGAGGCGATTGAAGGTGGCCTCAGCCATGGAAAAGCCCACCTGGCCTGCCTCCCCATTGCCGTAGACCCAGTAATCGGGGTTGCGCAGCAAGGATAGGGTTAGATCTTGAAGTAGGCGCTGAAGGCCAATGGTGGTGGCGGTGTCAGCGGTGGCTGCCAGCTGGCGTAATTCCCACTGGAGTTGCCGGGCACTGGCCAAGAGGCCAATTTGCACCTGGGCAATGGTGACAGGACCATCCTCCTCAACTGTTCTGTTATTGGCTGAACCCATGGCTCCAGCTCCAGAGCCGGCCATGGCATTCCGCAAGCCATTGATCACCAGGCCCGCCACTGCAAAAAGCATCAGCATGCCAAAGAGGCCACCACCGCCAAAACCAAAGAAGGGGATGATGAAGGGAAAACCGCCGCCGAAGCCTCCTCCAGGGATCACACTTCCCCCACCAGCAGAGCCTCCTCCCCCCAAACCACTGCCTCCTGCCCTGGGCATGGAGCGGGGTGCAAAGCTGCCGCCACCTAAACGTCCACCCCGTGCAGCATCAGCTGGTTGGGGTAGGGAAACAGCCATCATGGCCACCACCAAGAGGGGTAGGAGTACAGCAGCAAAGCCACGTTTCCAGATTCTGAGCGGCTTCATCTCCATCCGTTCCTGAACAACGCTGGTGCAACTCTAGTCAAGTGGAAGAATGGGTCGGGGAGGGCACCACCACCCACAATTGTCACCACCTCTAGAATATCTCCTTCCTCCATGGTGGTGTGGGGCCAATGGTGCCGGTGGAGGATCTCCCCATTGAACTCCAAGGCAACCAGCCGCAGGTCATAGCCCAACTGCTGGAGACATGTGGCCAGTAGTTGACCTGAGGGTACGGCCACAGCTTGGCCATTCACCTGAATGGTCACCATGGTGCTCACCATGGACTCCCATGGGGCTTTTCAATGGCCTGCAACAGCCTGCGGGTGACAGCACCAGGGTTGGCAGCACCCATGAGCGCCCGCACCACCGCAACACCATGGGCCCCAGCCCCCATGGCTTGAGGGGCATTATCTGAATCCACCCCACCGATGGCAAAGCAGGGAATGGGGCTGAAGCTGGTTGCTTGACGCACATAGTCCAGGCCCACAGGCAGGCGACCAGGCTTTGTGGGGGTTGCTTGTATAGGGCCCACCCCCACATAGTCACAGCCATCAGCAATGGCCTGACGGAGATGATCCATGGAGCTGGTGCTGCGGCCAATCAGCCGCCCAGGTCCCAGGAGGCGACGGGCTGCCACTGGAGGCAGATCCTCCTGACCCAAGTGAACTCCGTCAGCCTCCACCGCCATGGCCAAGTCCACCCGATCATTCACAATAAAAAGGGCACCATAGTCCCAGCAGAGCTGCCGCAGAGCAGTGGCCATACGGAAACGCTCTAAATCCCTAACCCCCTGTTGATCTCCATGGCCTTGGGAGGGCTTGTCCCGGTACTGCACTAACCGTAGTCCCGCCTTCAAACAGGCTTTTACCACTGCCAGCAGCTCCGGCACGGGCTGGGTGATCAGATAAAGACGGGCCTGGCGAAGGCGCTGGTGGCGCTCCTGATTGGCCAGGAGGCAGGTTTCCAGGTCATAGAGGCCATAGCGGATGGCAGCAGCGGTGGTGGCCAATTCCCCAGCTCCATGGCGGCCAAACTCCTCCAAAGTCCGCAGAGCTTCTTGCACCCTGGCGCAGTTGGCCGCCACAACCTGTTGTGGTGTAAGACGCTCCTCCTGGGCCGGGTGAGTCAGGCCGATGGCGGGGTCAGACGCCGCATGGCGTGCTTGTTTAAGGGTGAAGCTGTGGCACTGGCCCAAGCGCTGGCGGTAATCCTTGAGCCGGGCCACCAATTCCGGCCGCTGTAGCCCCAAACGGCACCAATCCTCAACAACCCGAAGACCCTCCCGGGCACGATTCAAGTTGGCATCCAGGAGGCGAGCAATGCTGCGTTCCTCTGCCACTGGTGGGGCAATCATCACCTCAGATGCTGATTCAGCCATGGACAACCTTCCTTGCCCTCATTAGGCTGCAGCAGCCTTGTGTACCATCTGTGCCTGATAACGACTTTAATCGAGGAATCATGCGCTTTGATGGGGCAGATAACCCCATTCTGGTGATGCTTTCTGGTGCCTTAATTCTGGGTGGAATCTCTGCCCTGGTGATTTGGGGATTAACCAATGCCTACCCCACCACTTGAGGGGGTAAAATGGGAGAATAAAACCTGGCGAGCCTGTTGGGCATCCTTGCCAATTTGCTTGCTCAGGTGATCCAGGTCTTGAAAAACCTGCTGGCTGCGTAGAAAGCGAACAGGTTCCACCTTAAGCTCCAGACCATTGAGGCTCATGGTGCAATCTAGAAGGTGAACCTCCACCGCTGATGGGGCAGCAGGATCCACAGTGGGCTGGGGACCCAGATTCATCACCCCAGGGAGGGGACCTTGATCCCCAACATGGACCCAGCAAGCGTAGACCCCTTCCCGGGGAAGGCATTTGCGCCCATCCACCTGCAGGTTTGCTGTGGGCCAGCCCAACTCTTGCCCCAAACCACGACCAGCCACAACCCGGCCCTGAAAACAGTAAGGATGGGGCATCAATCGGGCTGCTTCCTCCAATTGGCCCTGCTCCAGTGCCAAGCGGATGCGGCTACTGCTGATGCGCTGGGGACCATCCCCCAGTAGGGGCACAACCCGCACCTGGATCCCATGGCGCCCACCCAGCTGCTGCAATAGGGATGCATCACCACAGCGACCAGCACCGAAGCGAAAGTTTTCCCCCACCGCCACCACAACGGCCTTCAGCTGGGCCGCCAGCACGTTCACCACAAAGTCTTCTGGGGTGAGACGGGCAAAGGTGCGATCAAAGTTGAGCAGCACCAATTGCTGAATGCCCAGGGGAGCCAGCAGGTTCAACTTTTCCCGTGGCAGGTGAAGGCGAAGGCGCACATCACCAAACAACACCTCACGGGGATGGGGCCAAAAGCTGGCCACCGTGGGAATCGCTTCACCCACATTCTCCGTTGCCTGGGCAATGACCCGCCGGTGGCCAGCGTGGAGCCCATCAAAACTGCCCAGGGCTAGGGCAGTGGGAGTCCGAATGGTATCTAAGGAACACAGAGCAATCATGAACACACGAGCCGTAGCAAAAGCACCTGAGCCGTCCCCTTCTAGCCTTCTACACACTTCTTCCCACCCACTCAGCTTGCCGCACCATGGTTGAACCCATTGATTTACAGCGTATTTCCCTGGCTTTGCGCCGTCTCAGTTGGGGGCAATTTTGGGTTCAGCTTTCCCTGGGGGTGGTGGTGCTTGTGGTGCTGCTGCTCACCTCCAGCGGGGGCCTAGCAGTAGCGGCAGAACGTTCCCTCGGACCAGGGCTGGCCCTGACCACTGGGGCATTTTTTGTGCTGCTCTTCAGTCTATGGCAGTGCTGGCAGGTGGTGCGTTGTGGACGGGCCTTGGAATCCAGGGCACGCCCCTCCCGATCTGAGACCTCACGGCTCTTGCGACGTGGTCTTTTAGTCTCCTTAGTGGGATTAGTGCTGGCCAGTGTGGGCTATCAGTCTTTGGCGGGCAGCCTGTTCATTCAGGCCTCCGTTCAGGCTCCAGGCTTTTTTGGTGGTCCAGTGGGAGTGGGGGTGACCGGGGGCAGCTTGGTGAACTATCCCATCACTTCCATTGAGATGCTCTCCGTACTTAGCAACACCCAGGTGTTAACAGCCCATCTGGTGGGGCTGATCGTTAACCTCTGGCTGCTACGGCGCATCAATTAGGGACACTTAGGGAGTGGCAGATTCAAGGATCACCCCATTGCGGTGCCAGGGGGTTTCTTTCTTACCATCACCACCATGCCAGGCTCCCCATCCCACCACGGCTCCCATCTACAGTGACCAACAGTTGTGAAATCCTGGTGAGCAACCCTGTCAACCTGGACACCCTCACCAGCCAGCTGGCCACCCTGGAATTGGAAGCCAGCCACAGGATCCTCAAAGCCAACTCAGCCCAGGACCTGGAGCAGTTGCGCATCAGTCTGCTGGGCAAAAAAGGTGGGCAGCTCTCCCGTGTTCTGGGGGCCATGGGCTCCTTGCCCCACCATCAAAGACCCCTAATGGGCCAGCGGGCCAATACCCTCAAGAAGGGACTCCAAGAACTGCTCAGTGAACGATTGCAGCAGCTGGAGACCAAGGCCCTGGGGGAACGGCTTGCCCAGGAGGCTGTGGATGTTAGTGCCCCAGCCCTTTACACACCCCTTGGCCATGGCCATCCACTGCTTAGCAGCCTGGAGGAGATTGTCACCATCTTCTGTGGCTTGGGATACCAAGTGGTGGATGGGCCGGAAATTGAAACGGACCACTACAACTTTTCCGCCCTGAATATTCCTGAAGATCACCCGGCACGGGAGATGCAAGACACCTTCTACCTAAGCGGTGGGAACCTATTGCGCACCCACACCTCACCTGTGCAAATCCGCCATTTGGAGAGCCATGCTCCCCCGGTGCAGGTGGTTGCTCCTGGACGGGTCTATCGGCGGGACGCTGTGGATGCCACCCACTCTCCCATTTTTCATCAAGTTGAGGTGCTGGCGGTGGATGAAGGACTGCATTTTGGCCACCTGCGGGGTACGGTCATTCAGTTCCTAAGGACCTTTTTTGGGGACCTGCCGGTGCGATTTCGGGCCAGCTACTTCCCGTTCACCGAGCCCTCTGCCGAGGTGGATGTGCAGTGGCAGGGCCGCTGGCTGGAGGTGATGGGCTGTGGCATGGTGGATCCAGCGGTGCTGGAGGGGTTGGGTTTGGATCCAGAGCGCTGGAGTGGTTTTGCAGCGGGCATGGGTATTGAAAGAGCCTGTATGGTGCGCCATGGCATTGACGACATTCGGCGGCTCTTCAGCAGCGATCTGCGCTTTTTACACCAATTCTGACGATTTGCTTGAGGGACAGTAGGGGCCAGGTCAAGCCATGATCAGCAAGGGTGCCAACCATTCAGCCCAGAGGCATGGGAAGCCACCGGTCTTGGGCCTGATTGTCAATGACAGTAAGCCCAAGGCATTGGCAGCAAGCCAGATGTTGACCCGTCGGTTCAGCAGGGAGGGCTGGCAGGTGGAGCACACCGCCAGTGCAGGTGGTCTGGTGGGCTTTACCAGCCCTGAAGGGTCACTGGGCAGTACCTGCTATGACGCCTGTGTGCCCACCAACTTCCACCCCCATATCACCATGGCCATTGTGCTGGGTGGCGATGGCACCGTACTATCCGCTGCCCGTCAGACTGCCCCCATCGGAGTGCCCATGTTGGCCATTAACACTGGCCATATGGGATTTCTGGCAGAAGCCTATGTCCATGAGCTGGAGGCTGTCATCAGCCAGCTGTTGGCAGGTGAATGGAGCGTAGAGGAGCGGAGCATGTTGGTGGTGACCGTGCTGCGGGGTGAACAGAAGCTCTGGGAAGTGCTTTGCCTCAATGAAATGGTCCTCCATCGAGAACCACTCACCAGCATGTGCCACTTCGAGGTGGCCATTGGGCGCCACCCCCCTGTGGACATTGCTGCAGACGGGGTGATCCTCTCCACTCCCACAGGGTCTACCGCCTACGCTCTCAGTGCTGGAGGTCCCGTGATTACCCCAGAGGTGCCCGTACTGCAGCTAACACCCGTGGCACCCCACTCCCTAGCCTCAAGGGCCCTGGTTTTCAGTGACCGGGAGGAGGTGACCGTGTTTCCCGCCACCCCAGAGCGCTTAATGATGGTGGTGGATGGCAGTGCTGGCTGCTACGTGTGGCCAGAGGACCGGGTGTTCATTCAGCGCTGCCCCCAGAATGCCCGCTTTGTACGACTGCAAGGACAGGAGTTCTTCCAGGTGCTTCGAGAAAAATTGGGTTGGGGACTCCCCCACCTGGCCAAGCCCAGTGATGACTAAGGCCACAATGGGGGGCCACAATGGGGTGAAACCAGCTCCTAAAGGGCGCCCCGTCTGGCAAAGATGATGAAAATCACCGTCGGGCCAGCAACAAAAATGAGACCAAGGGAGGCGAAGCCAGCGATGAGACTGAAATCAATGCCCATGGGTGCTTAGTTCTATGGAAAGCTGTGGTCAAGCTTAGGTGACCATGGGAGCACTTACCCACCTGCAAGGTCCACCTGCAAGGCAAGTTTAACAGGGTTTCATGTTGTGGCTTTGGTAGAATGGGGGCAGGACCAGTAACAGGTCACCATCACCCCTAGCCCTGGCATGGTCTCACCTGAGAATAGCCGCTTGACGGTGCTGCTCAGCACCTTTATCACGGTATTTCTGGCAGAACTTGGTGACAAAACCCAGCTGGCCACATTGATGCTAGCAGCCCAATCTCGTCACCCTTGGCAGGTGTTCATTGGCGTTGGTGCCGCCCTGGTTACCTCCAGTTTGTTGGGGGTACTACTGGGGCAGTGGCTGGGACGGGCTCTGCCCCCCAATCTGATTAAGCGATTGGCAGGAACATTGATGGTTGTGCTGGGTCTGTTCTTTGGCGTAAGCTTTTACCTGAGCCTGTAGCCTCAATGGATCTACGGGCCTTCCCCTGAGCACACCACGCTCCATGGATGTTGCCCTGGTCACCTCCACGTTCTTCACCATATTCCTGGCGGAGCTGGGTGACAAAACCCAATTAGCCACCATGGCTTTGGGCAGCACCTCCGGTCGGCCACTCATGGTGTTCTTAGGCAGCACCATGGCCTTGCTTCTTGCCAGCCTTTTGGGGGTTCTGGTAGGGGAATCCCTGGCATCCGTGGCTCCACCTGCATGGCTACAACTGGCTGCAGGAGTTGGCTTCCTTGTCCAAGGTGTGCGCCTTCTATTGGAGACCAGAGGTGGTGCTCCATAGGCATCTCCCCTTCCCTGTCGTAACTGCCCCTAACCCAGAGGATTGGCCCAACCCTAATCCCCCTTGCTTCTGCCCCTGGGGGTGACCAGGGCACAGCAATCTGGATGGAGCTGCCTGCTCACCGAACAAAACATTTGCACATTCGATGAAGTTCTCGGTTGCGAAGCTGGTGGATCAGCTTCACCCTGACAAACCCACAACCTTTTCCCTTCTACAGAAAAAGCTCTCCCTCACCACAACATCAGATAAGAACCAACTGGAAATCACCCTGGAGGCCCTCAAGTTGCTAGGTCTACTGCGCTATCAAAGGCGCAGAATCTATCTGCAGCCCTGGGAGAACTTAATTCAAGGGCGACTGCGGAGTTCCAACAAGGGATTCTGCTTTGCCGTGCGGGACGACAAGGGGGAGGACATTTATATTCGCGACCAGCACTTAAACCATGCCTGGAGTGGGGATCGCATTCTGGTGCGCATCATCCGGGAAGGGGGACGGCGCCGTTCACCGGAAGGGGTAGTGCAGTGTGTTTTGGAACGGGCCCACACAACCATGTTGGCCATTTTGAAGCATGGGGACCATGGTCTTGTGGCTCAGCCTCTCGATGAACGGTTGCCCGTCTCCATCCAGGTTGGGGGAGAGGACAGCCAGCATCAAGACAAGGTGGATCAGGGGGTGGTGGAAGTGAGCCTCCAGCGCTTTCCCATTGCCCAATACCCAGCCCGGGGCAGGATCACCCGCAGCATCTCCACCAGTGGAGGTGAGAACCAGGATCAACTCCTGGTGCAGACCAAGCACGGCATTGTTGGCCGTAGTGCCCGCCACCGGGGCACTGTGAAGCCATTGGACTTGGGGGAGCGGGAGAACCTATGTGACTTGCCTACCCTGGTGTTGGAAGGCTATAGGGGCCGAGATGCCCCCCAGCTACCTGCCCTGTCCTTAGAAACCACCACCACAGGCCATCGACTCTGGGTCCATAGCCCTGCTGTGGCAGAGCGTTTTACACCTCTGGGAGCTTTGGATCTTTGGATGCGGGAGCGGGGCACTGCCATTTGTACAGGTCGCCGTTGGCAAACCCTGCTCTCTGCCACCTTGGCTAGGGTATCCACTTTCCCGGTGGAGCAGGAGCAGGCCGCCGTTTCTGTGGCCCTGGACCTAACACCTGATGGCAGTTTAGAAGGCTACCGATTCTGTCGCTCCCGCATTAAGCCCGATATCCTGCTGAAGGCCAATGCCTTCCAGGAGCTGGCAAACCAGGGCTTCAAAGTGGGTGAAACAATCCCGGAGCAGCTGCAGCCTTTCCACATGCACCTGGAGACCATCATCCAGCTGGGGAACATATTGGAGAAGGTGCGCCAGCAACGCTTGGTTGCCGGCTCCATGGAACTGGATTTGCGGCCACCTCACTTGAAAGCAGTTGGGGATCTGCAAGCTGTGGCCTTGGATGAGAAGCTCCAGGGCTGGCTGCCCCGGGCTAAAGACCATGAAGTCATGGCCCTGGTGCGGGAGGCAGCTCTTCTGGCCAACCGTGCTTTTGGTCACCACTGTGCTGCCCTCAACCTTCCTGCCCTTTATGTACACAGTGCAGCTGTCACAGCCAGTGATTTGAATGAAGTGGCAAAAACCGCTCTGGGACTGGGAGTGAACCTGGAGTTGGGCCATGACGGCAATGCCCCTGATGGGCCAACCATGGCCGCTCTCCTGCACACCTCCCAGCGGAGCCGTGTCCTTCAGCAGCAGTTGCGCAACGTGGTGAAGCCCTGCTCCTTCGCCCCTAAACCAGGCCCCTATATGCCAGCAGGGGAACAGAGGGCCTATGCACCCTTTGTGGGTGCAGCCTTCCACTACGGCGATCTGTTCAACCAACAACTCCTGGTCACCCTTCTGTGCCACGGACAGGGCAGTAGCCCTAGCCATCCGGAGCCAGTGGACCTGGCCAGCCACCAAAGCCATGATCAGGTGTCATGGCAGGTGCTGGATACTAACCACAGCCAGCCATTCAAGGAAGCCATGGAAGGGGAAACCTTGGGCCGTCATCTGTTGGCTTGTGGTCGCTTAGCAGCAGGGGTGGAAGCCGATTGGGTTGCCCTTTGCCAGGGCCGCCACCTGGAATCCCATGTGGGTAAAACCATGGGGGGCCTCATTAGTGGTGTGCAGAGCTATGGCCTGTTTGTGGAGTTACTCCCCAGCCATGGGGAAGGGCTGGTGCACATCAGCGCCCTCCAAGATGACTGGTATGAGTTTCGTGCTAGACAACATTATCTCTTAGGTCGCAAAAACCGGCGAAAGTTCATGCTGGGTGACCCCATCACCGTGGAGATTCAGAAGGTGGATGTGCTGCGTAACCAAATCGACTTGGTGGCCGTGGCGGCCTCCACCCCTGGTACCAGCAGCAACATCTCTCCCTAGGACCTCAGACCCCTGCAGTTGGCAATCCTTGGGCAGCTCAGTGATTTGTGGCGCCAGCACAGGAGCTGCCTTGGCCTGCAGTGCAACCAAAGCAGTGGTTGCCGGTGAGGATGGTGCGGCCAGCCAAGTGATGGGGCATCACATGGGCAATGGTGAGCCCGGGTAGAGGCATGTCCAGCATCTGGTTAAAGTCACAGTCATAGAGTTGCCCATTGGGGGCAACAGATAGGGTGTCTCGACACATGAGCCCCTGGACAGCGCAGGGATTAAAGGAGTCTTGTAAGGTCTTCTCATAGCGCTCCAATCGTTCCTGCTCAATGAGCCAGTCCCGGAAGCGGGCGATGGGCATATTGGTTAAGCCAATCAAGCGGTCAAAGGTGACCCCATATTGGGCCAAAGCTTGGCGCCACTCATCAGTGACTTTGTCGCATAGGGGCTGGAGCCGGTCCCCGTCCGGGTTGGTCATAAGGGTGAGCTGGCGCTGGGGATCTCCCCTGCCATAGCCGGCAGCTCGAAGGCGGCGCAGACCTTCCAAAGACTTCTCCCAGGTGCCGTCACCCCGTTGTTTGTCAGAGCGATGCTGGCTCCAGTGGGGCAGGCTGGCCACCACCTCCACATGGTGATCCCCTAACCATTGGGGTAGATCACGGTAGCCGGGCACCAACAGGATGGTGAGGTTGCAACGGTCAATCACCGGAATGTCCCGTGCCCAGGCAGCCCCCACCAGTTCTCGAAAACTAAGGTGCATCTCCGGTGCGCCACCGGTTAGGTCTAGGCACTGGGGCCGTAGGCGATCCAGGGCGTCAATGCACTGCTGAACCACAGCATGGGGCATTTGGGTGGCCCCCTGATCTGGTCCAGCACCCACGTGACAGTGGCTGCAGCGCATGTTACAGAGACGGCCCAGATTGATCTGCAGCACGCGAAGGTTTTCCCTGCGCTCCAGGGTCTGACCTACAGCAGTCAAGCGATCACAGAAGGCGCTGGGGACCATGGCTTAAGGTCAAGGTTTGGGAACAGGTTGTCTTCTTCTTCCACGGCTTTCAACCAGTCGTTGGTGGTCAACTGTCCTGAATCCAACGCATCAGCCAGCTTGTGGAAGCGCTGGGCATGGCAGTGTATTTGCTCTCGGGCCAGGTCCGTTGTGGTGCCAGAGCGAAGTATAAAGCTCCAGTCTGAGCTTTGTAGAAGCAGCAACTCCCGTGCAGCCTGCTGTAAGAGCCGTTGACAGTTCTGCCGCCTCCCATGGCTGGCCACCAGCTGTTCCATCCGCAAGCCGCAGCGGTGCCATAGGGGGACTGCCCAGGCGTTGGTCTCATTGAGCCAGTAGCTGTGATAGCCCCCCTGACCCCAACTGGATGGGGCTGGACGGCAGAGCTGCAGTTGGGGGGAACCTTCTAAGCAACGGCGAAGGGTGGTGAAGTCCAGCTGGTGGTGGGATGCTTGCCGCCACACCGCTGCAAGGAATTCAGGTCCCTCATGCCACCAATGGCCAAACAATTCCGCATCAAATGGGGCCACCACTAAGGGGGGCTGGCCTCCCATGCCGGAGTCCAACAGCTTCAGCTGCTGCAACCTACCTTTTACATAGTCTTGAGCATCCAACTGGACCTGCAGCTGGGCCTCCTCAGGGGAGTAGGGGGGTTTGCTCTCCAACGGGCAGGAGGCAGGTCCCACACAGTGCAGCTTCAGTCCCAGGGGGCGAGCACTAGAAATCCCCATCTGCTCAAGCTGCTCCAGGGGAAGATCCCAACCCAAGTCCCGGTGAAACTCCCGGTAGCAGGCCCGTCCAGGGTAACCATCCTGGGCCGACCACACTGGTAAGGTGGCCCTGCTGTCTCGCCCCACAAAGGCCACAGACCCGGGGGAACATATGGGGGCATAGACCCCATAGCGGGGCCGTGGCAGGGCCTGAAGCAGGCCATGGGCATCCAGCACGGCGTAGCGTAGCCCTTCAGCTGCCATGAGGCGGTCAAGACCTTCAAAGTAGGCACACTCAGGCAGCCAGATGCCCAACGGGGCACAGCCCAAATGGTGCTGGTGGTGCTGCACCGCAATCCGCAGCTGGGCCACAACGGCAGAAGGGGGCTGCCGCAATAGGGGTAGATAGCCGTGGGTGGCACCACAGGTGAGCAGATCCACCACTCCCTGCTGTTGCAGGTCTTGGAAGGCGGGAATCAGCTGACCACCCAGTTGACGCCAAAATGCCAACATATCCTCAAGCTTTTGGCCCAGTTGGGCAGCGCCATGGTGATATGGGGAAGGGGCCCACTCCAAAATTCGTTGACGGCATGCCACCCAACCGGGAAAACGTCCGCAAAGCAGAGGATCTGCCAGCATGGACAGCAGGGTGGGGGAGAGGCTGAAGCTGAGGGCTGGGGCCTGCTGGGGATCCTCCACACTCCGTTGCAGGTGGTACAGCAGAGGCAGGTAGCTCTCCAGGACAGCCTGGTGAAACCAGTCCTCTTCCAAACTTCCCGCCTGCAGGCGCCGCACAAAGGGGAGGTGGCCGTGGAGCACAAGTGCCAGGTGTCCGGCTGCCATGGCCATTGCGAGTGGGATTCAAAGACTATGGCACTTTCACCTTCAGATAGCCTCAGATAGGCTTAGAATGGTCTAAGTCGCAATAGCTCCGTATAGGATGTCTTCCCACCGCTCACTTGCACCGGCCCCTGTCACGCGAGCGAAGGACCCTGGCCGTGTGCTGATCTTTGACACTACCCTACGTGATGGGGAGCAATCCCCAGGGGCTAGCCTCAACCTGGAGGAGAAACTGGTCATTGCTCAGCAGCTGGCCCGGCTGAAGGTGGACATCATCGAAGCTGGTTTTCCTTTTGCCAGCGAAGGAGACTTTGCAGCAGTGCAGCGCATTGCTGAGGTGGTTGGCCAAGAGGATGGTCCGGTGATCTGTGGTCTCTCCCGGGCTTCCAAGGGGGACATCCAAGCCTGCGCCCGGGCCATTGCCCCTGCTGCCCACAACCGCATCCACACCTTCATCGCCACCAGCGACATTCACCTGAAGCACAAGCTCCACAAAACTCGCCGTGAGGTGCTGGAAATTGTGCCAGAGATGGTGGCCTACGCCAGCTCCCTCTGTGGGGATGTGGAGTTCTCCTGTGAAGATGCTGCCCGCAGCGATCCGGAGTTTCTCTATGAAGTGATTGAGGCCGCCATTGCTGCAGGGGCAACCACCATCAACATCCCTGACACGGTTGGCTACACCACACCCGATGAATTTGCCCAGCTGATTAGGGACATTGACGCCAATGTGCCCAATATCCATCAGGCGGTGATCTCTGTGCACGGCCACAATGATTTGGGCCTGGTGGTGGCCAATTTCCTAGGAGCTCTACGCTCCGGTGCCCGCCAGTTGGAGTGCACTGTCAATGGCATTGGGGAACGGGCTGGCAATGCTGCCCTGGAGGAGTTGGTCATGGCCATGCATGTGCGCCGCCAGCTGTTTAACCCCATCCTGGGCCGTCCAGAGGAGAGCGAAGAGCCTCTAACAGCCATCAACACTGAAGAGATCTACCGAACATCCCGGTTGGTCTCTAACCTCACGGGCATGTTGGTGCAGCCCAACAAAGCCATTGTAGGGGCCAATGCCTTTGCCCATGAGTCTGGCATTCATCAAGACGGTGTGTTAAAGAATCGCACCACCTACGAGATCATGGATGCCCGCACCATTGGTCTTAAGCACAACCGCATCAGCCTGGGCAAGCTTTCTGGACGCAATGCCTTCCGCAGCCGTTTGGAAGAACTGGGCTACACCTTAAATCCAGAGGATCTCAACCAGGCCTTTCAACGTTTTAAGGAGCTGGCAGATCGTAAGCGGGACATCACCGATCTGGATCTGCAAACCATTGTCAGTGGCCAGGCCCAGCAGGTGAATGCCACCTACACCCTCAAGCTGGTGCAAGTGAGCTGTGGCACCAATCTGTGCCCCACGGCCACTGTCACCCTGGAGGACAGCCAGGGGGGCCAGCGCACCACATCAGCCATTGGCACAGGTCCAGTCCATGCTGTTTGTCGGGCCATTGACCAACTGGTGAAGGTGCCCAATGAACTGGTGGAGTTCAGTGTTCAGGCTGTAACAGAGGGCATTGACGCCCTAGGGGTGGTCACCATTCGCCTGCGCCAGGGAGAGCTGCTCTGCTCAGGATATGCGGCTGATACCGATGTGGTGGTGGCTTCAGCCCAGGCCTTTGTGGGGGCCATTAACCGTTTACTGGTGCTCAGCGAGAATCCATCCATCCATCCCCAGCACGCCACTGTTCCAGCCTCCCCGTCAGATCAGAAGGCCATGGTTGGCTCATCTCCTAAGGGGTCCTACTAGCTAGGGCTTCACCACCCACTGCTGGGTTCCCATGGCTGTCCATTCCCCAGGGCTGGGCACCCATGGTTGCCAGTGGTTTAGGCCCAGCTGCTCCATCAAGGCCTGGCGCAGCCGCTGTTGAAGGCCATGCACATCTGATGGGAGCAGTGGAAAAATCCGGGGAGCTGGTTGGCAAAATACCTGCTGCCACAGCAATGGTGGGGGATTCAGCAGAATTTCCCCATGCTGCAGCAGTGCCCTCCGGCTCCTGCGCTGGGCATTACCAATCCGCTTGCTCCCCCCTTGAACATCCACCAGATCTGCGGCGCTGGCATCCCCAAAGCAGTGATGAGTTCTGGCAACTCCTCTGGCAACTCCATGGTCCTGGCCAAAAACCAGGGGATGGCCCAATTGTTCAAAGGCCTTCTGCAACCATTGGCAGCAGAAGCGGTAGCGCTCCACCCCAGTACGGCCAGGCACCATGGTGATCGGTAGGACCAGGGCATAGGTGAGCCCGCTTCCGTGCAGCACCCCTGAGCCACCACTGGGGCGCCAAACCAGCTCCAGGTCACCATGGCAGGCCATGGTGTTCCAGGTATTTGGATAGGAGCGCTGGTGACAGCCCAAGGAGAGGCATGGCCATGGCCAGCGGTAAAATCGCAGCACAGGCCCCAGTTCGCCAGCATCAACAGCCCTGAGTAGCCAGTGGTCAATGGCCATCTGCCATGGACCCTGTAACACCAGCTCAGGCAACACCAACAGACCTGGGTCAGAGGGGTTAATCACCTGGGGGAGGATACTGAACCCCGTCTAGGGCCACCCAAAAGGAGTTATCCAGCACAAAGCCCAGCACAGAAGCCATCTGCTCCAGGCGTCGCCGACCCCGGAGGCCATGATCTTGGCACCAACGATCCAAAACCATGAGGCGGACAGCTCCCGGGGATCCCCAGGAGGGCGCTGCCAGGTAATGGCCAATTCCACCTGACCCTCCATGGCCAGCAGCTCTGCAGCAGAGCAGTGCCAGAGGGATGCCAGAGACCGCAGGTCCAAGCTAACTATGGCCTCCTGCTCCAGGGGAATAACCCACTTGGGGGTGTTCATTGGCTTGAAGGTTGGCCAGTAGCCACAGCAGACTGACTAATGCGACGGCTCACATTCACTGCATGGTCAGCCAACCGCTCCAAGGCCCGAATGGCAAGGGCAGTCAGCACAATGGCCTCCCGGGGTATGGAGTCAAGCAGGCGTCCCTTGGCGAGTTGCTCGTAGAGATTGGCATAGTCCTGATCCACCAAGTCATCCAGGGTAATGAGGCGCTGCCCAGCACTGGCATCATTGCGGCTGAGGGCTTCAAGGGCCAGAGCCAATATGGACCGGCTACGGTCCAGCATGGTCAATAGACCATCACGCACAGCCAGGGGCTGGTAGGGCAAGAGGCGCTCACCGATGCTGGCCAGCTCTGTGCAGTAATCACCGATGCGCTCCAGATCACGGATAGCTTGCAAATACATGATCAACTGGTGGATCTCCTGCCAGCTGCATCGGTGATCGCTCAATAGCAAGAGGCAATGCTTTTCCAGGTCCCTATAGAGGCGATCAATGCGGTGGTCACCAAGCTGCACCTTAAAGGCCAGCTCTAGGCTGGGGCCAGCCAACACTGCACGAGCCAAGCAAAGGGATTCCTCTACCATGGATCCAAGGCGCAGCACCTGAAGCTTGAGGGTTTGTCCCTTCCCATTCAGTGGCCGTCGGATCAACAGACTAAGGAAGTTCACGCTGCAAATGCAATGCCAATCTGGAGGGCGCCAAGTTGGAGGGCAAGGAGGACATCCTGTTGATCTTAAGCCTTATGACAGAGGTGGAAGAACAGTAGCCTTCTCCCCTGAGAATGACAGGGACCTTATTCCATGTGCAATCTGTGGATCAGACGCAGATCTTCATCGCCCTGGTGGTGGCCCTTCACGCAGCCGTGCTGGCGGTTCGCCTCTCTGTCGCCCTGTATCGCTCCTAGGGTCCTGAACCCCTCTCCCCAATTCCCAGGCCAATTCCCGGGTAGGCCATCAGTCTTCTGATTGCCATGGCTCAACAGCAGCGTGACGAACGTCTCCTAAGTCTTCTTATTCTGGGACTTAAGCTTGGCGTCATCTTGCTGGCCTTGAACAGCTGCGCCAAGTTGGTGGCAACCCACCATCACACCCGCTCTCTCTATCGGGAGTTGCAGGCTGAGTATGCACTGCGCCAGGAAGACCTGCTGGCGGTGCGCCGCTCTTTTGATGCTCTCTTCCAGGTGGAGAGCGGGGAGCATGTGGGTTACCGTGGTGCTGGAGGGTGGGTTGCTCCTAAGCGCCAACGGGTGGTGTGGAACCCCTGAGGGTCTGGGTTCCTGGTTTGCTTTCTGATTTCCCTTTATGGTTTCTGCCACATCGCCTCAGCCCCAAGCCATTGTCACTGGGGCCAGTTCCGGCATTGGTCTCTACACAACAGCGGCCTTAATCAAGCGTGGCTGGAGGGTAGTTATGGCTGTTCGAGACCCTGCCAAGGGGGAGCGGGCCATCAATGAGTTGGGTTTGGAGCGTCGCTCTGTGATGGTTCTTCCCCTAGATCTTTCCGACTTACGTTGTGTGAGGGCTTTTGGCCAGGCCATTGCCACCGGTAGTGCTCCCTTGGATGCCCTGGTCTGCAATGCAGCCGTTTACATGCCCACCCTGAAGGCACCGTTGTTTTCGCCCCAGGGCTATGAGCTGACCATGGCCACCAACCACTTTGGCCACTTCCTACTGATGCAGTTGCTGCTGGACAAGCTGGCGGAGGATGGCAGGGGCCAAGGCAGCTCAGGTGTGCAAAAACGCCTGGTGGTGCTGGGCACGGTGACTGCCAATTCCAAGGAGTTGGGAGGTAAGATCCCCATCCCGGCCCCAGCGGATCTGGGGGACCTGTCCGGATTTGCCGCAGGCTTTAAGGCTCCCATCACCATGGCCAATGGGAAAAACTTCAAGCCAGGCAAGGCCTACAAGGACAGCAAGCTCTGCAACATGATCACCGTCGCCGAGCTGCACCGCCGCTTCCATGGGGAGAAGGGGGTGACTTTTGCTTCTCTCTACCCGGGCTGTGTGGCAGACACCCCCCTATTCCGCCACAGTTTCAAGGTGTTCCAGAAGGTGTTTCCCTGGTTCCAGAAAAATGTGACCGGGGGCTATGTGAGCCAGCCCCTGGCCGGGGAGCGGGTGGCAGATGTGGTGAGTGGTGAGCCATTCTCCACCTCCGGGGTCCATTGGAGTTGGGGTAACCGCCAGCAACGGAATGGGCAGCAATTTATCCAGGAGCTCTCCCAACAGGGCCGTGACCCAGCTCTTGCCCAGCGCCTCTGGGATCTGTCCAGCCAGTTGGTGGCAGAACCCAGATAGCCGGTTTAGTCATAACCCAGCAGGTCAAAAATTTCCCGATCCTTGAGCGGTTTGGCCTCAAGAGGCTGCACATCCTGGAGCAGGCAGCGGGCCAAGCTGAGGTACTCCTGCTGCACTTGGAGCACATCAGGGCTGGGTTCCATCTCAAAAATGGTGCATTTTTTGAGGCGAGAGCGGCGAATGGCATCAACAGCCTTGAAATGGGCCAGGGTGCGCAGCCCAGCACGGTTGTTAAAGCGATCAATCTGATCCGTTTCCTGGGAGCGGTTGGCCACAACACCCCCTAACCGTACCCGATAATTTTTGGCCTTGGCCTGAATCGCCTGCACAATGCGATTCATGGCGAAGATGGAGTCAAAGTCATTGGCGGTAACAATTAGGCAGTAGTGGGCATGTTGGAGGGGAGCTGCAAAACCACCACAGACCACATCTCCCAGCACATCAAAGATCACCACGTCCGTGTCTTCCAACAGGTGGTGCTCCTTGAGCAGCTTGACGGTTTGACCCGTTACATAACCACCACAGCCCGTGCCTGCTGGCGGCCCGCCACTTTCTACGCACATGACCCCATTGTAACCGGTGTAGACAAAGTCACTGGCCTCCAGCTCTTCGCTGTGGAAATCCACCTCCTCCAGGGTGTCAATCACGGTGGGGACCATGCATCTGGTGAGGGTGAAGGTGCTGTCATGTTTGGGATCACAGCCAATTTGCAGCACCCGTTTCCCCAAATGGGAAAAAGCGGCGGAGAGGTTGGAGGAGGTGGTGGATTTGCCAATGCCCCCCTTGCCGTAAACGGCAATCACCAGAGCGCCTTCTTCAATGGCAAGCCTCTGATCTTGATGGACTTGGACACTTCCTTCCCCATCTTCGCGGTGCTGGGGATGGGATGGGATGGTAGCTGTCATGGGTGGTGGGGGTGGGGAATTTCAGTGGATGGTTTGGGCCTTTAGCGGTTGTAGTGGGCCTTGGCCTCATAGAGGGTTTCTGCAGTGATCAGGGCAATGCCCTTGGTGGCGGCAAAGGTCTCCGTGTTGCGGCGCACCTTGCCCCGCACAAAAAAGGGCACCTTACCCAGCTCTGCCAGGCCCTCCTGGCTCCAGGATTGATCCTTGTGGCCAGTAGTGCCCATATGCACCACAGCAGCTGGGGAGGATTCTGGAGATTGGGGCCCACCGGTGTGGAGATGGCTCTGGTGCCCATCCACAAACTCAAAGTCCTCCCGGAACATGCCAATGAGGTGCTCTTCTAGGCCCATCATCAAGGGATGGACCCATGTATCAAAAATCACATTGGCTCCCTCCCAGCCCATTTGCGGTCCATAGCGGGCCGGCACATCCTGCACATGGATGGGCGTGGAAATCACTGCACAGGGAATGGACAAGCGTTTGGCGATGTGGCGCTCCATCTGGGTGCCCAGCACCAGTTCAGGGGCAGCGTCGCTGATGGCTTTCTCCACAGTGAGGTAGTCATCAGTGATGAGGGGCTCAAGGCCATAGGTCTTGGCAGCGGCCCGCACCAACTTGGCGCTCTCCCGGCTGTAAGTGCCCAGGCCCACCAGCTCAAAGCCCAGCTCCGCAGTGGCAATTCGTGCGGCGGCTAAGGCATGGGTGCCATCGGCAAAAATAAAGACCCGCTTACCCGTCAAGTAGGTGGAATCTACGGAGCGGGAATACCAAGGGAGGCGGGAACAGGCCCGTTCTGTGCTGCCCCCATGGAGTTGGGGAGACCACAGATCACTGGACCCCACCACCTCCGGCCGCAGTGCCATGGACACATCCACACCCAAAGCAGCACCCACCTCCTGGAGAAAGTCCCCTGTGGCACCAATGCCAATGGGCACCGTACGCACACAGGGCATGGCAAACTGCCGCTCTAGCCAGTCACAGACAGGCTTGGCCACCTCAGGGTACAGGCAGATGTTCAGATCCGCTTCTGGGATACGCCGCAGATCAGCAGGGCTGGCCCCCAGGGGCGCCACTACAGAGACCTGCACACCAATCTCTCCTAGAAGCTTGCACACCTCAGTGACATCATCCCTGCAGCGGAAGCCCAGGGCGGATGGTCCTAGGAGGTTCACCTTGGGGCGGGCCCCAGGGGAACGTGGGGAGCGGACAGTGCCCGGTGCGGGAATCTGATCCTTCAGCAGGCCACGGACCAATTGGTAAAAGGTCTCGGCAGCACCCCAGTTTTCCTTCTTGGAGTAGGCGGGCAGCTCCAGATTCACAATGGGAATGGGCAGACCCATGCCGTTGGCCAATGCCCCCGGTTGATCCTGAATCAGCTCTGCTGTGCAGCTTTCCCCCACCAGCAGGGCCTGGGGCTGGAACCGCTCCACGGCATCCCGCACGGAGGTTTTGACCATCTCAGCCGTATCACCTCCCAAATCCCTGGCTTGGAAGGTGGTGTAGGTGACAGGTGGGCGCTTCCCGCGCCGCTCAATCATGGTGAAGAGCAGATCAGCATAGGTGTCCCCTTGGGGAGCATGGAGCACGTAATGCACCCCTTCCATTGAGGTGGCAATTCGCATGGCCCCCACATGGGGGGGACCTTCATAGGTCCAGAGGGTTAAGTCCATGGTGTGGGGGAAGACTCAAAGGTGGAGACGTTGGCGGCGGGCCAGGGGGCGGGCAAAGAGCTCCGCTAAATCCCCTGCCTGCTCATATCCCTGGATGGGGCTAAACACCAGCTCAATGGACCACTTGGTGGCCATGCCCTCAGCCTCCAGGGGATTGGCCAGCCCCAGGCCACAGACCACCAGATCGGGTCTAGCTGAGCGCACCCGCTCCAGCTGGCGATCCACATGCTGGCCTTCACTCAGGGTTGTGTTGGCAGGCAGCTGATCCAGTTCAGCCTTCATAAGTAGGCGATCCAGATAAGGGGTACCCACTTCCTGTAGCACCATGCCGCACTCCTGATGGAGGAAACGGGCCAGGGGGATTTCCAGCTGGGAATCCGGCAGAAGAAACACACTTTTGCCTTGCAGTTGCTCCCTATAGCGGGCCACCGCCTTACCACCGCGCTGTTGAGCTGCCTCCAGATGGGGCTGCACCAGGCTGGCATCCAAGCCAAAAGCCGCAGCCGCTGCCTGAATCCAGGCCGTTGTGCCCTTCACCCCTAGGGGGTAGGGGGCCCCAATTAGTTGTGCGCCCCGTGCCTGCAGGGCCCGGGTGGTGGCACTTAGGTAGGGCTGGCTGAGGAGAATGCGGGTGTTGGCACCCACTGAGGGTAGGTCTGTGGAGCGGCGTGGGGGCAGGATCTGAACCCGGGGCAGACCCAGCTGGTTAAAGAGTCGATAGAGCTGGTCCTCCACCTGATCCGCCATGGTGCCCACCACTAGCAAGCTCTCATCTGAACTGGAGGGCAGCAGGGGCACCAGGGCTGTTAGGGCATTGTCTTCCCCCTGGGTGAAGGTGGTTTCAATGCCGCTACCGGAGTAGCTCACCACCCGCACACGGGGCAAGTAGCGCTGGCTCAGACGTTGGGCCGCATTGTCCAGATCCAGCTTGATCACCTCCGATGGGCAAGAGCCCACCAAAAAGAGGGTGCGAATTTCCGGTCGCCGCTCCAGGAGTTGCATCACCACCCGATCCAACTCCTCGTTGGCATCAGCCAAGCCCGCCAGATCCCGTTCCCCAAGAATGGCTGTACCGAAGCGGGGCTCCGCAAAGATCATTACCCCAGCAGCGGATTGAATCAAATGGGCACAGGTGCGGGAGCCCACCACCAGGAAGAAGGCATCGGGCATGCGGCGATGGAGCCAGACAATGCTGGTGAGGCCACAGAACACTTCCCGCTGGCCCCGCTCCCGCAACAGCGTCAACGGCTCATCACATCCCATGGACTTCTGGGATGGAGCATGGGGAGACTGTTTGATTAATGTCATAGGCGGAGGAGAAAACGGGATCCATGGGGGGCGAACCAGCGCTACTACACACCAGCACCTGTGTTTGCCACATGCAAGCATGGCCCTGGCTAAGCCTAAGACCTACAACAATGTCTTTCTTCGTAGGATTTTTAAGGCCATCTATTCAATTACGGAACGTGATGGTTCTTAACCATAACCATGGGGATTTGTTACACGGCTCCCCACCATTGACCGAAGGAATGATTCTTTAAATCATCCTTAAAATTATCCTTAATCTACCAGGTTGTTCTCCAGGGCATAGCGCACCAGCTCAGTTCGGCTAGAGGTGGCGGTTTTACCAAACAGGCGACTCACATACTTTTCCACATTGCGGATGGAGGTGCCCAAGCGTTTGGCAATTTCCTTATTCATCAATCCTTCCGCCACCAACTTGAGCACGCTGGCTTCCCGTGGGGTGAAGGTCTGCTGAGGAGTTTCACTGGGTTTGCTGCGGCCTGGGCTGCCTTGACCAAGGAGACTGCGAATCTCAGTAATCTGCTTGGCCAGCTGGCCCACATCCACGTCAGCGAAGCGGGCTGCCTCTGCCAAAAGCCGCTGCTGACGAGCCAGGATACTCTGCACCCGGGCCACCAACTCATCGGGATCAAAGGGCTTAGGAATGTAGTCATCCACCCCAGCCATAAATCCGGCAATGCGATCTGCCGTCATGCCCTTGGCAGTGAGAAAAATCACCGGTGTTCCCGCCAGCTTCTCGCTCCCCCGCAGCCGCTCCAGAAGCCCGTAACCATCTAAGCGGGGCATCATCACATCACTAATCACCAGATCGGGGAGCAGCTGTTGGGCCTTCTCCCAACCCTCTTCCCCATCCTGAGCTGTTTCCACAGAGAAGGATTCTTCTTCCAGATAGGCCTGGGTGGCCTTGCGTAGACCAGGCTCGTCATCCACCAGCAAGAGCCGGGCTGGGTTGGGTTGGGGTTCTGTCTCAGCTGGATCAGTGGGTTGGCTTGGGGAGAATGCCATAGCTGGCGGGATCACCATATCAACCTAGCCAACTCCGTGATGACCCCGTTGGCAGCAACCGGCTGTGTCCCTAAGCTGAGGCCGCTTTTGCCTGGCTTGGGCAGTGCTGGATTCCATTGATTTAGTTGTTGACACCGTGGTGGCCCGTGAGGTGTTGGACTCTCGCGGCAACCCCACCGTGGAAGTTGAAGTACAGCTGGAAGGGGGGGCTAAGGGGCGGGCCATGGTGCCCAGTGGTGCCAGTACCGGAGCCCATGAAGCCCATGAGCTGCGGGATGGGGACAAGAGCCGCTATGGAGGCAAAGGGGTTCTTAAAGCAGTCAGCAACGTTGAGGAGCGCATCGCGCCAGCCATTTGTGGTCTCAACGCACTGGATCAGCTGGCTGTGGATCAGGCCATGGCAGAGCTGGATGGCACCAGCAATAAGTCTGGCCTGGGAGCCAATGCCGTGCTGGCCGTTTCCTTAGCCAATGCCCACGCGGCGGCCCATGGTTTAGGGCTTCCCCTATACCGCTACCTGGGTGGACCCATGGCCACGGTCCTACCGGTGCCCCTGATGAATTTGCTCAATGGTGGTGCCCATGCCAGCAACACCCTGGATTTTCAAGAGTTCATGGTGGTTCCCCAGGCAGCTGGGAGTTTTCGGGAGGCTCTACGCATGGGGGCTGAGGTGTTCCATGCCCTCAAGGACCTGCTGAAGGAAAGACACCTGTCTCTTGCCGTAGGGGATGAAGGAGGTTTTGCCCCCAACCTGCCAGACAATGATGGGGCCCTCACCATATTGGTGGAGGCCATCACCAAGGCCGGCTACCGTCCCGGTGAGCAGATTGCCCTGGCATTGGATGTTGCCAGCACGGAGTTTTATCGTGATGGCGCCTATCATTTTGGTGGCAGCAGCTATAGCTCCGCTGAGATGGTCCAGGAGTTAACTGGCCTCTGCAATCGCTATCCCATTGTTTCTATTGAGGATGGCCTGGCGGAGGACGATTGGAACGGCTGGCAACAGCTTACCAATGTTCTAGGCAATCGCATTCAGTTAGTTGGTGATGATTTGTTTGTCACCAATCAGCAGCGTTTGCAGCGGGGCATTAATCAAAATGTGGCCAATGCTATTTTAATTAAGGTGAATCAGATTGGCAGCCTCAGTGAAACCATGGAGGCCATGGCATTGGGTAACCGCCATGGCTATGCCAGTGTGGTAAGCCACCGGTCTGGAGAAACAGAAGATGTGTCCATTGCCGATCTGGCGGTGGCCACCAGGGCGGGGCAAATTAAGACCGGTTCCCTAAGCCGCAGCGAGCGGGTGGCCAAATACAATCGTCTCCTACGCATTGAAGACGAGCTGGGTAGTCAGGCCTTCTATGGTGGCGCCGTGGGTCTAGGCCCAAGGAGAGGTAAACTGGGCTGACCGCAACGTTCCCCGTTCAGGCTCCCGGAAGTCGCTCTTCTCGCCGCAGGCGCAGGTTCACCTTGAGCCAGCCCTTGATGATGGGAGCCATGGATACTAGGGGTAGCAGGGCCAGCCATGGGGAGATACTCATGGTGGTGGAGAGGATGGCTGCGGCAATGGCCAGGGCCCCCAGTAGGGTGGCCAGGCCACTGGATTGCTGTGCCAGCACAAGACGGCGCAAAACCCGCTCACTGTCCCCTGAGCGCACTTGCACCTGCAGATCCCCCTGCTCCAATCGTGCCAGGCTCTCATCCAGGCGCCGGGGGATGCCCAGAGCCCGGCTACCCACTTCTGCAGCCTGGCGACTGAGACCACTTAGAAAAGCCTCCGTGCCCGTCCCTTTGCTGCTGCTGTCCATGTCTTGACCGCTCATAAGAGGAATAAGATAGGGTTTGGCAATATCCACCAGGGTAAAGCTGGGGTCTAGGGTTCGGCCCACACCTTCAAAGGTGGAGAGGGCCCGCAGAACAAAAACCAAATCAGGGGGCAGGCGGAAGGGTTGGCCATAGACCAGGTCATAGATGTCCCCGGAAAGCTTTTCCAACACACCGGAGGAGAAAGGGGGGGTGAGCACTTCGGTGAGCATTAGCCGCACCAGCCGCCGCACCGGTCCCAGATCAATTCCTTTGGCCAGCAAACCAACCTGCTGCAGCTCTTCAGTGAGCCCAGCCGCATCCCGGGAAGCGGCGTAAGTCACCATGCGGCGAATGCGGCTCCGTAACAAGGGGGACACGGTGCCCATCATGCCGAAGTCGTAGTAGATCAAACCACCGTCCTCAGCCACAGCCAGATTGCCCGGGTGGGGATCCGCATGGAAAAAGCCAAACACCACCAACTGACGCAGGTAGCTGCCCAAGCCCCGGCTGGCCACCTCCCGGGGATTCAGGCCCTGATCCAGCAGCCCCTGGCGGTCGGTGATTTTTAGGCCAGGCACATAGTCTAGGCACAGTACCCGGCGGCTGCAAAGCTCCCAAACCACTGCCGGTACCCTCACCATGGGATCATCGGCAAATTGCTGGCGAAAACGGGCCGCATACTCTGCCTCCAGACCAAAATCCAACTCCCGCAGCAGCACCCGCCGGCACTGCAGTGCCAAGGCCGGCCAATCTCGACCACGACCCCAGCGGGGATGATGGTGCAACAGCTGGGCCACCTGCTGCATCACCTCCAGGTCCAAACGGAACAGCACCTCCAGGTTGGGCCGCTGCAGCTTCAGCACCACGGAGCGCCCATCCGCAAGGCGGGCCCCATGGACCTGGGCCAGGCTGGCAGAACCCAGAGGTTCTTCTTCGATGAAGACAACCTGATCCAACCGCTCACCCAACTCCTCAGTCAACAGCTGTTGAGCTATGGCAAAGGGGAAGGAGGGAATCCTATCCTGCAACTGGCTGAGCTGCTCCACATACTCAGGTGGCAGCACATCGGGCCGGGCCGAGAGCAGTTGCCCCAGTTTGATGAATGTGGGACCCAGGCTGATGAGCTCCTTCAGCAGCCAGCGGGCCCGGCGGCGGCGCTGGCGTTGCCCCTCTTCCCCACGGGGCCCTCCAGCAAACCACTGCTGCTGATCCCGCCACAGCCCCACCAGCAGTAGGAGCACAAACACCCAGATGCGGATAATCCGCCCCTGTCGCCAGAGCCAGTGGGTCCTGCCTTGCTGTGGGTTCACAGGGCTCTCTTCTCAAGACGCTGGTTGAGAGCAGCCACCTCAGCTCGCAATTGGTCAATGGTCTCCTGCACCTCAGCAGGACTGGCACGGTGCTGGGGAGTGGGTTCAGTCGGTTGGCCCTTGCCTGCCGATTCCCCCTGTCCATCCCCGTTGGTTGCCTGGGCTGCAGATGGGGGTGGAGACGGTGGCTCCTCCGTCTGCGGAGCGCCACCATCCCCTGGTCGCTCCAGCCGTTCCGCTTCCAGCCGGACTTCTTCCCAGAAGAGCTCCCATTCCTGCTGCAGCTTCTGCGCTGCCAGCTCTGCCTCCGTAACAACCTGAGCAGTGGCATCCGCAAGACCACTCTGAAGACGGGATTGCAGACGGCTTGCAGTAGCCAGGAGCAACATCCGCGTTGACGGCATTCCTGAGGTGCAAGGACCTGCAGTCTGAATCATGGAGCCGGCAACTGCGTTGGGGGTTGGGGCAAATCCCCTGGCGGGGGAAATGGGGGAATGGCCAGCTCTGCTGGGCTGGTTTCTACAGGAGCAGGCTGGAGGGGCCTGGGCTGAGGGGGTGGTGAGACCCGGGCAACGGCCTTAGCCAAAGCACAACAGAGGCGCTCCACCCCATGGGCCAGCAGGGGCAAATGCTCTCGTAATGGCATGGAAAGAAGAGTCCATTGCCCCCTGGAGGGTCTGGTGCCACCACTGGGGATCCACCCCCACATCACAGGTGATGAAGGCCAGCATGGT
>RKSC01000044.1 GCA_007571085.1 Synechococcus sp. PNGco_S_binSS4 | reverse complement strand
CAAATCTGGGGCAGGCTGTAGTCAATGTGCTGGATCTTCAGCTCCCGGCCAGAGACAATGGCTTCTAGGGGTTGATGGCAGCATGGAGAGGTGTAGCCACGGCATGGATCCGGGTGATAGGTGTGGCCGCAGACCAGGCACCGCCCCACTAAGGGAATGGATGTAATCCTCAGTTGAGCTCCAGCCAACCAGGTGTTCTCCACTGCTGCGGCAAAGCTGAGCTGCAGCTGGCTGGGTTCCACGCAGGTGAATGCACCAACCAGAAGGTGGACGGTGGTCACAGAGGGTGGCACAGGGTGTTGCGCTCGCCAGTCCTGAAGCGCTAGCAATAAACAGCGGGTCATATCAACTTCATGCATGGCCTATCTCCAGGCTTGACCCACTTCCATGGAGCACACCTCTTGAATCCAGGGGGGGTTCCCCTGGCGGGGTAATTGGCCAGAGATCACCAGGTGGGCCATGGTGTCGCAGATGACTCGGCTGGCCATCAGTGCGGTGATGCCACTGACGTCATAGGGGGGCGATACCTCCACCACCTCCAGCCCACAAACCGTCGTACTGCGCACGATGAGCTCCAAAAGCTTCAGGGCTTCTCTTGGTAGCAATCCCCCTGGTTCAGGCCAGCCGGTGCCCGGGACAAAGCCCGCATCAATGCAGTCAATATCAAAGGAGATATAGACACAGTCTGTGCCGTCACTGGCCCGCTCAACCGCCAGCTGGGCCGCTGCCGCCAGGCCCATTTCTGTGATGTCCGTGACTGTCAACACATTGGTGTTGCGCTCCCGGCAAACCTTTACCCCTGGCCGTGGCACCTGCCAACCACCAATGCCCAACTGCACAAGATTGCGAGCTGGAGCATGGTCCATGTTGGTGGCATGGAACCATGGGCAGGTATGCATTCGTTCATCCAGGTCTGTTTCCTGGGTATCCACATGGCGATCAAAGTGGATAATCCCCACCTTGTGGTGTCCTAGGTGACGGCAGATCCCCCGCAGGGTTGGAAAACCAATGGAATGGTCACCCCCAAGAATGATGGGAAACGCCCCAGAGGCAAACACATGGCCCACCCCCTTGGAGATTTGATCAAAAGATTTTTCATTGTTGCCGGGGATGGTAAAAATATCCCCCACATCGCAAAGCGTGATCTGCTCCCGTAAGTCCACACCCATCTCGTAGTTGTATGGTGTGTAGAGAGCAGACATTTGGCGAATGCCCTGGGGCCCGAAGCGTGTGCCAGGTCGATAGGTGGTGCCACTGTCATGGGGTACCCCCACCACAGCAACCCCATAGTTGCCAACCAGATGCACATCCTCCAGATAAGGAGCCTTCAGGAAGGTATTGATACCAGCAAAATGGGGCAGCTCCCCTCGAGAAAAGGTGGAGATGGTCCGATCTGTAATGCTGTCTGCTGCCTCAAGACCTAGGGCAGCGCACCGCTCCACCTCCTGCTGCCAGCCAGTTTGGGGAAGGGCCTGTTCCTTAGCCAGGGCGGCAAAGCCTTCATGGCCGTAGGGATGGAACTGCTTAAAGGGAGTGCCGCTGTCAGGGGTTGAAGCCATGGGGAGGTGCACTGGGAGAGGGTATAAAGGCGGCCTCCCGGGCTTTTGTCCCTCCGTGCACTGTGGGGGTCACCCCAGTGGATTTCTCTTGGACCAGGCACCCCCAGGGAGACTGGAGGCCGGAACCCTAGAAATCACTTCCGCAGCCCTAACTATGTTCACCTCATCTGGTAATGGTTGTGCCATTGGCTACGGAAGACAAGTTTTTTGCCAAGCCCTGGTGAAGTTGGGACGGCTAACACCAGCACCCCAAAGCTTCAATGAGGTTCCCTTCTCCGCCGGCAACTGGTGCAACCACATGGCATAGGCCCCTATCAGTTGCCACACCATGATGCCAAGTGGGCCCGGCCAGAGCTGAAGGCCACTGAAGCCAGGCTTGAGAAAAAACTGGACCAAATGACCATTGGTCAACTCACTATGCCTAAGCACTGGCCTAACGGTGCTGCTGCCTCCAGGTGCAGAAGCCTGTGCAGGGGGCTGATTCCTGGTTCTGCCACTGCCTATGGCAAGGCTAAAGCATCCAGGTCCTTGAGGGTCTTGCTGGGGTCCCCCTGAAGGCTGGGCAAGGTTGTTGACTGTTCTGTGGGGTGCATAGGGGATGAATAGCCCCCTGGTCTTCTGCTGAGTGCCAATCGCCCCAGCTGAAAACTGACCACAGCCAAGACACCGAGCAATGCCAGCAGCAATACGATGACACCATCGCCCAAGGATGGCTTGGCCCCTGTCTCCTGCCTGCCCAAGTTGGCTATGGACTGGGAAGCCGGTGATGGTGGCTCCGGTGCTGTGGCAACTGCTGCAACTCCCGCTGCTGCAACCCCTGCTGCGGCCATGACCGTGACCGCCTGGTTATCGGGAACCGGTATCTCAGCTGTTGCCTCCTTGCCCAAGTTGGCTATGGACTGGGAAGCCGGTGATGGTGGCTCCGGTGCTGTGACAACTGCTGTGGCCATGACCGTGGCCGGCTGGTT
>RKSC01000060.1 GCA_007571085.1 Synechococcus sp. PNGco_S_binSS4 | reverse complement strand
CACCAAGCCGCAGGGCCACTGGCGCACCAAAAAGCCGCATTCCTCAGGTTGACTCTCGTTGATTTGAAATAGATAGATGGGCACACCCAGGGTCTGTTGCACCAGGGCTGCTAAGGCCAGATCCACCGGGCGCTCCCCGCAGGTCACCACCGATGAGCCCATGGCCGCTGTGGTGGTGTGCATATCCAAGACCAAATTGTGGGGATTCTTCCCCCCAGGTCCATAGGTTGCCACCAACTCCTGGGCACGGACCACCTCCCGGATGGTGCAACCCTGATTACCCAGCAGTGCTTCAGTGAAACAGCGGTTCAGGTCCCGATCCATGTAGCGGCGATTGGCTCCATAGGCCGCCGGGTTGCCTATGCAGGTGGTGGTGGTTAGGGGAGATGTTAAGAGATGGGGACGAGCCTTCCAACATTGCAGGATCCAAGGAGCTGTGCGCTCATTGCCATGGGTACCTCCAACCAGCAGCAAACCACCATTTGGATGATCCATGGCTTGATGACCTATTTAGAAGGCTCAGTCCTAACTCAAAATCTTTGAACCTGATGGGCCTCTGAACAGGGAAACCTCACTTCCCCAGCCCTAGGGCTTTCAATTCGCCCAAGACGTTGCTCAGCATCTGTTTGGCATCTCCAAAGAGCATGGAGGTGTTGGGGCGCTCAAAAAGGTCATTTTTGATGCCGGAATAGCCGGTGCCCAGGCTCCGTTTCACCACAAACACAGTGCGGGCCTCCTGCACATTCAGAACCGGCATTCCATAGAGGGGTGAGTCAGGATCACTTTTGGCCTGGGGGTTGACCACGTCATTGGCCCCAAGCACAAGCACCACATCTGTCCCGGGGAATTCCGGGTTGATCACATCCATCTCCTTGAGCTGTTCATAGGGAACATCGGCCTCCGCCAGGAGAACATTCATGTGTCCTGGCATGCGACCCGCCACGGGATGAATGGCATAGGTGACCTGTGCTCCATGGCTTTCCAACAGGCGTGCCACCTCGCTCAGGGTATGTTGAGCCTGAGCCACAGCGAGGCCATAGCCAGGAACAATCACAACCCGTTCTGCGGCTTCCAGGGTGAGGGCACATTCCTCAGCTGAGCAGGAGGTGATGTTGGTGTATTCACTACCCCCTTGGGCAGCAGGGAGCTGTGAACCCAAAGCTCCTCCAAAGAGCACCGCAGGCAGGCTGCGGTTCATGCCAGTGCACATCACCTGGGTGAGGATCAGGCCTGCAGCCCCCACCATGGCCCCAGCCACAATCAACAGCTGTTGGCCCACTACAAAACCAGCCGCTGCAGCTGCAACCCCAGAGTAGGAGTTCAGAAGTGAGATGACCACTGGCATATCAGCTCCGCCAATGGGAAGCGTCAGGCCAACACCCAGGAGGCTGGCGCTCAGCACCAAAGGCCAGAGGGCCTCACCGAAACCATTCACCGTCAGCACAGCACTCACAAGAGCCACTGTGGCCAGGGCAATGTTCTGACCATGGCGCCAACGGCTCAGCATCCAGCCGGGTGTGGCCAGCCACCCCTGCAACTTGCCCATGGCCACCACCGAACCTGTGGCGGTGATGGCACCAACACTTATGGAAAAGGCAATGGAGATGAGGACCAATAGGCTGGGGGTAATGCCGTCTCCCCTTGCCCCCAGAATTACTCCCAGAGCCACCAAGAGGGAAGACAGCCCCCCACAGCCATTGAAGAAGGCCACCGTCTCTGGCATGGCGGTCATGGGAACCAGGCGGGCCGTGAAAGCCCCCAGCAACCCACCCACAGCTGCCCCACCAGCAATCCAGATCCAGGCCGCAATTGTGGGCTGGGCATTGATCAAGAGGCCAACCACAGCCAGACCCATGGCTAAGGCAGCCAACTGGTTGGCAGTTCGAGCCGAGCGAACTCTTGAAAGGCCCTTGATACTAAGGGCCAGCAGGGCTACGGCCAACAGGTCCAAAACGCCCTGAAATAGATGGGCAAAACTCATTGACCCCCTCCAGAGGGTTTGCGGCCACTGCGAAACATGGCCAACATTCGATCAGTGACCAAGAAGCCACCCACCACATTGAAGAGGGCAAATCCCAAGGCTACTGAGCCCAAGCTCAGTAGGAGCATGCTCTCTCCAGCCTTGGTGATCAGGGTGAGTGCTGCCAACATGGTGATGCCACTGATGGCATTGGCACCGGACATGAGCGGTGTATGCAAGGTGGGTGGCACCTTGCCAATCAGTTCGAGCCCTAAAAGACTGCCCAACAGAAGCACCCAGAGCTGTTCTTGAAAACCATCCATCATGTGGATCTTGAAGCGTGGACAATGTCATCACGGTGGCAATGACCGTTATGGGTGAGCAGGCAATCCTTCAGCAAAGGGTCCTGGAGATCTAGGTGCAAAACCCCGTCCTGCAAGTACTGCTCCAGCAGGGCTGCCAAATTGCGGCCATAGAGGGAGCTGGCGTGATTGGGAACTGTGCAAGGCAGATCACCGGCACCGATGAGCTTGACTCCCTTGTGATCAATGGTTTTACCAGGCACAGTTGCAGCGCAATTGCCCCCCTGGTTGACCGCCAGATCCACCACCACTGCCCCAGGTCTCATGCGCTCCACCATGGCTTCAGTGATGAGGCGGGGAGCCTGGCGACCAGGAACCTGGGCTGTACAGATGGCCACATCTGCCATGGCCAGCTGCTCGCAGAGTTGGTTACGCTGGTCCTCAAGAAAGGCTGCTGAGGCCTGCTGGGCGTAACCGTTAGCTTCGCCGGGCTGCTCCACAACCTGGGGTGGCTCAATGAACCGTGCACCTAGGGATTCCACCTGCTCCTTGACCGCAGGTCGAATGTCTGAAACATAGACCACGGCTCCTAGACGCCGGGCCGTGGCCACCGCCTGTAAACCCGCAACCCCTGCCCCCATGACCAGTACCCGTGCAGGTTGCACTGTTCCCGCAGCGGTCATGAGCATGGGGAAGTAGCGATCTAGGGCAGCAGCAGCCAGCAGAACCGCCTTGTAGCCAGCAATGTTGGCTTGCGAGGAGAGGGCATCCATGGCCTGGGCGCGGCTGATGCGGGGCAGCAGCTCCAGGCTCACAGAAGATAGCTTGCGGCGATTCAGATGATGGACCAGAGCCTGGTTCCCGTAAGGAGACAACAGACCAATCACCATTGCCCCCATGGCCATGGCCTCCAGGCATTCCGGATGGGGTGCTCCCACACAGAGGGCCACCTGGCAATGACCCCAGCCATTTTCCAGCAGAGCTGCACCGGCGCTGCGATACTCCTCGTCACTGAATCCAGAAGACTGACCAGCGCCAGACTCCACCAGTACTGAGCAGCCCTTACCCACCAGGCGTCGCACTGTTTCAGGGCTGCCCCCTACCCGCAGCTCATTCGGCTGCCCTTCACGGGGAATCAGCACCGTGCAGGGAGAACCCTTCGACTGAAGCGGCACGAAACTGAGACACAAAGCAATAAAATAGTTTGGCTGTGGTCAAATGGCTACCAGTCGGCCCTGCATTTGCTGACCATGCCCATTCCCCCAGCAGTGGTCTCCGTCGCTCGCCAGCTTTGGCATGGCCAGTGGCTGGTTCTGATGAATGGCCTAGCTCCAGCGGACAGGAAGGGGAATTTTCAGCGCCGGCCCAGTGATTTTCGCGAGAAGCTGCACGGCAGTGACCAGGATCAAGGGGTTCCCCGCCATGTGCTGATTATTGGACAGAGCTGTCCCTGGGCCCACCGCACCTGGCTGGTGCGCCAGCTTAAAGACCTAGATGATGTCATTGACCTGGCCGTAGTTCAGCCCAATCCCGCCACAGGTCGTTGGGTCTTTAGCCAACCCTTTGCAGGGTGTCAGCAGCTGATGGATCTCTATGGGCGCTCTGGTGCTGGCCCTGACCAACGGGCCACAGTCCCTCTCCTGTGGGACCGCCACAAGGAGCAGATCGTCAACAACGAAAGCGCTGAGATCATTGAGCAGCTGGATGCCCTTCCTCCAGGGCCCCAGGCAGTGGTCACCAGTCTCCAGCCACCTGCCCTTAGGGAGTCAATCCGCACCTGGTCTGACTTGCTTCAAGATCATGTCAATGATGGGGTGTACCGCTGTGGGTTTGCCCGAACACAAGAGGCTCACCAGCAGGCATTGGACCAGCTCTTTGCTGCCCTGGAGTCCGTGGAGCAGGCACTAAGTGATGGACGACCGTGGATTTGTGGAGAGAAGCTGACCATGGTGGATGTGCGTCTCTTCCCTACTCTGGCCCGTTGGGAAGCGGCCTATCAGGATCTTTTTGGCTGCAGTCTGCGACCCCTATGGAGCTTTCCGTCTCTGTGGTGGTGGCGCCGCCGCTTCTACCAGCTGCCCAGAGTGGCCACAACCTGTCCCAGTCACACCTGGCGTCAAGACTACTTCAGTAGCCTTTTCCCCTTAAATCCCTCAGCCATTGTCCCCAAGGCACCATCCCTTGAAGCACTGCTGCAGTTGTCTTTCCCCATCTCCTGATGAATAACTCAACCTCGGATGAGACCAGCACCGTGGACCCAAGCCCAGGTCCCCTGCATCAGGGAATGTTCGGAACCTATCGCATCACGGCCACTGATCGACGGGAGGTGATGGCCTACCGCATATGCCTACTCACCATGGCTGTGGCCCAACTGGGCTTGCTCATGCAATGGGCGTGGGCTGGACCCACATGGATTGGCCCATGGCTGGTGCTTATGGCCATTGCCTTGGGATTGGCACTCCACTGGGTTCACATTTACCTTCGCCCACTCCACCAGGCACTGCAGCTGCTCTGGCTATTGGGAGTGGGGGGCGCCATCATTCTGGCCCATGGGGCAGGACCGGCCCAGATGGGAAAAACCCTCCTGGCAGAACCCCTGTGGATCCTGGCTATCGGCCCCTACTTTGCTGCATTGGCTGGGCTGGGTTTTAAGGAATTCTTCTGTTTCCGCCGTTTTGAGGCGGCAAGTGTGGCCCTCTTGCTCCCATCTTTGCTCTTGTTGGCTCTTTTTGGTGTGGTCCCTCTGGAGCAGCAAGGTGCCCTGTGGTTTCTGGAGGCTGGGCTGCTGTTGGTGATGGCTGTGGGGAAATTCTGGCTGGATCCTGGAGCTGATATTGGTGATAAGAGCGTGTTTGAGGAGCTGGAACGAAGACGCCATGCTGGTGCCAGTTGAACCCAACCTGTTGCTGGCCTAGAATGGTCCCCATTCAGGCAGCTCGGTCAAGATGCACCTACCATCGGTTGACGGCATGTCTTCTAATGAGCTCACCCAGGTGTTGATGGAGCTCAGTCAGGGTAAGGCCTGGATTCGCTTCAAGCCCAAGCAAACTGTCAAACGTTTGGGTTCTGAGGCCGCAGATGCCATTGAAACCATGCTTGGTGAAGCTGGCCACCCTCGCCATGCACCTTATGAATTGGGGGACAGGGTGCACCTAAATGAGTTCAGACTGGTGCTATGCCGGGCCGTAGCTGAGTTTCTCCTCGAGCAACAGACCAGAGATTTGGAGGATGTGTGAGGGAAACAGGGGTCCTCAGGGGTGTGGGGAAAGAATTCGGATTTCCTTCCTGAACAACATGGCCCAATTTCAGTCTCTTTCCCTAACCTTCAGGAGAGTTTACTGGTGAAACAACCAATGAAAACCATCGACGACCATATCCGCAAGGATGAGGACGAAATTCTCAAGGCCAAGGCTGAGGGAAGGGATGGTAAGGTCAGGCACTTGGAGGAGGAGCTCCAGGAATTGAAGGATTACAAAGCGCATCATCCAGACGATGCCCATGACCCTTCCGCCCTTGAGGTCTATTGCGATAGCAATCCTGAGGCCCCTGAATGCCGTATCTATGAGGACTAATTCAGGGAAGACTGACTCAGATTCAGCACAAAACACCTAAGGAATCCAGCTTAAGGCAAGCTTCCAACCGCGCCAGGGAGGTGGGAGCTTGTCAATATGCCCTCAACCATTGCAGTTTAGAATTGGTATCATTGCTTGGTGCCAGGTAGCACTTCTCTTGTCTTCTCTTGTACCTAGGCTTGGGCCTAAGTAGGTGCAAACAGGTCTAAAAGGCCCCACCCCACCAGAAGCTGGTCAGAAGGAGCTTGGCTCTCTGGTGGTCACTAATCCAGCTTCCCTGTCGGGGTCTGTGCCTACTCAGACAAGGGCACCTGCAATTCCCATGAACTGAACCAGGACCAAGTCTTGAAGGGCTTGGTTAGAGGACTGAGGCAGTGTTCACATCTGGGCAAAAGTCCATGGAAAAACCCATGGTTCCTCTTATTGGTATTGGCCAGAGTAGTGATCCTCTGGCAGCAGAGCTGAAGATGGGCAAGAAACAAGAATCAAAAACAAGACTCAAAAAATGGTGCTGTGGAAACCTTTAGTAGTCCTGGTTAAAGGCAGCGGGGGTGTCCGTAAGGCTGCAGACCACAGACTCTTCCTCAGCCATCTCGGCAACCTTGACCACAGGACGGCCCATCTTTTTAAGCACCTCCACGTCAGCCATGGTCTGGCAACGGGCAATCAACGTACCCTGTTCATCGTAGCAGCAGAAAAACTTCACAGAAGGCTCCGACTCTTTCAACATTATGGCAGGGGAAGCCTGAACTGGCAGCAGATTGCCTCCCATCCCTAGGGAGGCGCTTGGCCATGGTGAGCCAGGATTCCCTATGAAATCCCCCTGTTGACCAGGGATTTACCCATAGGTCGGAGACATTCTATGGCATCACCTCAGCTCGTCCATGTCAGCATCAGCTGACATGGGCTGGCCTCTGCATATGGGGAACCAAGGGCGCCCACACCATGGGCACCCCTGTCCCCTGCCCATGGCACTAGCCACCTTCTTTGTGCTTGTTCTCTGAGTGCTTGTTCCCTGAAGAGTGGTGTGGACCATTCCGTCAGTCTGTCCTCTAGGCGGTCCCCCATGGCCATGCCGTCAGCCACGTTCGCCGGGCACCCTTGCCTATGCCATTGCAGGGTCACCTGGGGACCAGTGGTGGGGGAGTACCCCGTTCAGGGCCTGGGCCAAGGCTGTCTACTGCCCTGTCCAAACCTCCGGTGCAGTGCTCACTGGTCCCGTTGAAGGGCTTGGCGGGGCACCACATTCACATGGGGGTTCTTAAGCAAGTACCTGAATGACTCTGCACAGGAATGGGCAATGGCAAGGGTGGGCCATTTGTTCAGGGCTGGGCCAAGGCTTTCTGCTGACCTATGCAAACCTCCGGTGCAGTGCTCACTGGTCCCGTTGAAGGGCTTGGCGGGGGCACCACATTCACATGGGGGTTGGTTCTTAAGCAAGCACCTAAATGACTCTGCACAGGAATGGGCAATGGCAAGGGTGGGCCATTTGTTGAGGGTTCAGTAGGCCCTATCCCTGACAGTTCAGTAGTCCTGTCATCCTGCCTAGAAGAACGCCCTGGGGGGCATGGAAAGTGAGGTTTTACAAGGGATCTGCACGCTGTCTATGAATTCAGAGGCCCTTGCCCAGACCCCCTTGGAACTGTGACAGATGAACTAGTGGCACATATGCTCCCGCAATGTTCCAGGTCTGGGGTGTTACTCTTCATAGGTGCTCGTGAGCGTCCGTCACTTGAAGGCGCTTCGGGCAGTACCTCGACAATTCAATTCAGGAATCTTGTTTTGCTTCATGCCCTGAAGCATTCAAAGGCTCTGTAAG
>RKSC01000001.1 GCA_007571085.1 Synechococcus sp. PNGco_S_binSS4 | reverse complement strand
CTCAAGCCAGTTTGCAAGAGGTTGGCTGTGCTCCTTAAGGGTAAGATGGGGCGTAGGGTTACTGAATCGACCCTCTTGGCTCCAGTCCACACCGTCAATGGGCCGCCGCAATTGGACAGCAGGGCAAAATAGGGTGCTCGGGGAGGAAAAACCAATTGGCTGACCCTGGACCATAAATACGTCCAGCACATCCCAGGGAGAAGAGCTTGGTGACCGTCCAGCTGCTAGGATTGAATGTTCAGGTGCCGGTTGGTTCACCTTCAAGCTGCTGGCAAATAAGCGCACGGCTGGGTCACGGTCCTTTTTGAGCTCCTTAAGCCGTACGGTTTCTGCCTGCACTTCTAAATTGTATAGACTCCAGAGGGCCAGGACCGCCAGCCCTCCAAATAGTTCATCCAGTAATTGATCACGGGTCGGATAGGAAGGGTCCGTAATGGCGTTCTCGAATTGGATTGCCCGGGACCAGGGTGTTGGTAGGGAGTTGATCCGACTGGTAATGCCATCGTAGCTTAGATTGGAGGCCTGATCACCTAGGGATCGGGCGCTTTGGGGGGTCCACTGACCCGGTCTAGCGCCCTTGCTGAGGGTGTTTTCCTTACTGTTGGGGAACCAAAGGTGAGTCATTGTTGATCGCAGAGTTTCCAGAGGGTGGCCACCAAGCCAGCTGTTCCTTGAGTATAGGGAGGGCGTTGATCTAGGCGGATCTTCAGACGCTCCACATCTTGCTCGCGAGAGTCTGGAACCGCCGCATTGCCGAGGGTCAAGCCATGGAAGCTGGCAAGGTACTGTCCAGACTCAACCTGAAGCTTATCAGGACTCAGGAGTTTTTGGTTCAGGGAATGACCGGTGCTGGAGCAGACTTGGGCTAACCAAGTGAGTAAAGCCTCGGCCCATTGATCCACTGCAACCCGGATGGCCGTGTCTTCCCGGCTGCCCAGGGTGCGTTTGGGGTCACTGGTCTTGTAGAAGCGTGTGGCCCAGGGGGCACCAACATAGAAACGCCTTAGTGGCTGACCTTTTGCCTTTTGCAGATCAAGGGAAATGTTGTTGCGCCACACTGCGGCCAGCTTGGCACCACGGCATAGTTCCTTCTGGATAACCTCGTGATCGGGCAGGTCGCTCCACTCTAGGCTGCCTTCCTCCTCTCGGCTGAGGGTGTAGGCAGCAATGTCTTCCCCATCAGCAGAGGGTTCATTATTGATGGCATGTCGCAGGCCCAGGGCTGCCAGCACCTCCACCAGATGGGCTGCGTTGCCCTGACTCACACCACCAATGGAGAAGTCGTAAGATACCTTTTCACTGCTTCCTATCAGGTACACCCCACTGAAGTCCTGGGATCTATTCTGGGAAAAGTTCTGTAGGGCAGCAGCGGTGTTCAGCTGGAAATTGCTGGCTTCCGCATGAATGCCGGTCTCCTCAGTGGCCTGGCCGTTGAAGTTGAAGTATGGCAACAACAGGGAGGTGGTTAAGGACACGGTCTCCTTAATTTTCTCATCCTCCAGCCATTTCTGTAGTAACCGTCCTAGGGTGGGCACCCCGGAGGATCCTGTACCCCCAAACACACTCCCAAACAGGTGGATACATACCCGTTCCCCTGATTTGGCCACCTGCTTCACATCATCCAAGAGGCGCCCCCATGTTTTGGTATGTTCGCACAGTTCGGTGCTGCTCATTAGGGCAGAGCCAATCGGTGGTCTTCCTCGGAAACCCTCCTTCAGATGGAAATTCTGTTCATCTTGAGTAAATAGACAGTCTAATAATCCCCCCAAAGCCGGATTGCGGTGTTCCAGGGTCTTTTTGGTGTAAATCTGAGCCATGGTTAATGCTCCCTGGCTCTTCATGGTTTCTACCGGGTTCCAAACCCCATAGTCCGTTAGGCTGCCCCGGCAAAACTCGCAGTCCACACCATTGAGACCATGGCGTAGGTCGTTGGCGCGGGCCAGGGCCTGCTGGCACCTGTGCAGTAAGGCACTCTGACGATCCGGCTCCACAAAGAGTACTCCCAAATCTATGGGTGCCCCCTTGGGGGGATCAAGAAGGCCGAGAGTGTGTAAGTGGATTGTGGCCTCCAGGCATTTGGCTCCGGAGCCACCTACGCCAATGGCAAACACCTTCATCTCATTGGCCTCCGCCTAAACTCAGGATGACCTGGGCCCCTGGAACCACAAGGCGATAGCTGCCTTGTGAAGCCAGTACAGTGGGGAGCCAGAAGCACAGCAGCTCATGGACAAACAGGAAGGACAGTAACATTAGCACCCCACCCAAAGGCACCTGTGGGAAGGGGATCCAGATGGTAAAAGCATTGAGAACCAGCCCTACAACCAGTAGCAGACCAGCGGTAACCCACCAACGGTTCTGCATGGATGTCACATGGGTGGCACTGGGGGCCCGTCGCTGCTTTGTCCGCCAAATCCACAGGCAGACAGCAGCCACATTGCAGAACCAGAACACCGGAAATAGCTTCCGGGGCCCCTCGCTGAAGAACCGTTGTAAGTCCATACCAGGTGCAGCGAAGACATCAGGGAATACACTCTCCATCAGC
>RKSC01000038.1 GCA_007571085.1 Synechococcus sp. PNGco_S_binSS4 | reverse complement strand
CGGTTTCAGCCAAAAGCGCTTCCACCGGCTGACCAACAACAGCCCAGATTCACCATAGGTAACAAAACCTGGGTCCCTCCCCAAGCCATGGCCTCAAGCACACCAGACTTCACAATCAGCTCTCAATCACTCACCTCAGCACCACTTCTGCCTAGTTCCTCTGCCAGACTGCTTACATCTTGCTTTGGCTGATGTTCACTCAGGTCCGCTCCACCATTCGTCGGGTCACACCTGCTGAGATCGGTGAGCGCCGATTGCTGCGGGCAGTCTACGTGGTGCTTGAGCCTCAATACCAGAGCGCTCTCACCAGTGCCGCCACCACCCTCAATGCTGAGGCAGGCCCCCTGGCCATTGAGCTCAGTGGCTACCTGATTGAAGAGCTTCGGGATCCTGAGAACTACGCCGCCTTCTGTGCTGATGTGGCAACGGCAGACCTGTTCATTGCCTCATTGATTTTTATTGAGGACCTGGCCAGCAAGGTGGTGGAGGCGGTGGAACCCCATCGGGAGCGGCTCAAGGCAGCTGTGGTGTTTCCCTCCATGCCAGAGGTGATGCGGCTCAATAAATTGGGCAGCTTTTCCATGGCCCAGCTGGGGCAGAGCAAAAGTGCCATTGCTGGCTTTATGAAGCGGCGCAAAGAGGCTGGCGGCGCCAGCTTTCAAGATGCCATGCTCAAGCTGCTGAACACCTTGCCCACGGTGTTGAAGTATCTGCCTGTGGACAAGGCCCAAGATGCCCGGGCTTTCATGCTCAGCTTTCAATACTGGCTTGGAGGTTCACCGGATAATCTGCGCAATTTTCTGGTGATGCTGGCCAACCGCTACGTCTATCCCCAGGCTGGCCAGCCCCTGATGCAAGCTGCAGATCCCATCATCTATCCAGACCAAGGCATCTGGCATCCCCTAGCTCCCCGCATGTTTGAGGACCTGGAGGCTTACCTGGAATGGACAGGAGCCCGTGGGGACTGCTCCATGGAGCAGCAGGATGGGCCTTGGATTGGCCTGGTGCTACAGCGCAGCCACCTGGTCACCGGTGATGATGCCCACTATGTGGCCCTGGTGCAGGAGCTGGAGTTCCGTGGTGCCAGGGTAATCCCTGTCTTCTGTGGTGGCCTGGATTTTTCCAAGCCGGTTCGCAGTTACTTTTTCAGGCCGGCTGATACCGGTGAGCCCCTAGTAGATGCGGTGGTGAGTCTGACAGGTTTTGCCCTGGTGGGTGGTCCGGCCCGCCAGGACCATCCCCGGGCCATTGAAACCCTCCAGGCCTTGAACCGGCCCTACATGGTGGCCTTGCCATTGGTGTTCCAAACCACCCAGGAATGGGAGGCCAGCGATCTGGGACTGCACCCGGTGCAGGTGGCCCTGCAAATTGCCATCCCGGAGCTGGATGGGGCCATTGAACCCATTGTGCTCTCCGGTCGCGATGCTGCCACTGGCAAGGCCCACACCCTCCAGGATAGGGTGGATGCCATTGCGGAACGCTCCATCCGCTGGGCCAACCTGCGTCGCAAACCCAGACAGGCCAAAAAGCTGGCCATCACGGTGTTCAGCTTTCCACCGGATAAGGGAAATGTTGGCACTGCTGCTTATTTAAATGTGTTTGACTCCATCCACAGGGTGATGGTGGAGCTGCAGGCCAGGGGCTATGGGGTGGAGAACATACCCCCTACGGCCAAGGCCCTCATGGATGGGGTCCTCCACAATGCTGAGGCCATGGAGGGTTCACCGGAGCTGGCGGTTGCTTACCGCATGGACTGTGAGGAGTACTATGGCCTCACCCCCTATGCGGAGCGCCTTGAGGAGAACTGGGGCAAGGCTCCCGGAACTCTCAACAGCGACGGCAAGAACCTCTTGATCTATGGACGGCACTTTGGCCACCTGTTCGTAGGTGTTCAGCCCACCTTTGGCTATGAGGGGGACCCCATGCGCCTGCTGTACTCCCGCAGTGCCAGCCCCCACCATGGCTTTGCCGCCTATTACACCTACCTGGCCCACATCTGGGGGGCTGATGCAGTACTGCACTTTGGCACCCACGGCTCTTTGGAGTTCATGCCTGGAAAGCAGATGGGCATGAGCGACACCTGCTATCCAGACAGCCTGATTGGTTGTATTCCCAATCTCTACTACTACGCCGCCAATAACCCCTCAGAAGCCACCATTGCCAAGCGGCGCGGCTATGCAGCCACCATCAGCTACCTGACGCCTCCCGCTGAAAACGCTGGCCTTTACAAGGGCCTCAAGGAGTTGAGCGAGCTGGTGAGTTCCTATCAACAGCTGCGTGATGGGAGCCGGGGTGTGCAGATTGTTCATGCCATTGTGGAAACAGCACGGCGCTGCAATCTGGATCAGGATGTGGTTTTCCCTGAAGATGTGGATGGTCTAGATCTGGAGGCCCGGGATGGGGTGGTGGGGGCAGTTTACCGCCAACTGATGGAAATTGAGAGCCGCCTGCTTCCCTGTGGTCTCCACACCATTGGTAAACCCCCCACAGCTGAAGAAGCAGTGGCCACTTTGGTGAACATTGCTGCTCTAGATCGGGAGGGGGAGGGATTATCAGGTCTCCCCAGCCTTTTGGCTGCTGGCATGGGGCGATCCATGGAGGAGATTTATGAGGGCAATAACGCTGGTGTGCTGGCTGATGTGGAGCTGATGGGACGGATAAATGATGGCAGCCGGGCTGCCATTGGTGCCATGGTGGCAGTGGTCACCAATAAGGATGGGCGCGTGGATCTCAAGGCCCGGCGCAGCTGGTGGCAGCAAATGTGGTCCACCCTGGCCCAGATGCCCAATGGGCTGGTGGGTCAGCAGAGGCGAAGCCCATGGCTACAGGCCCTGGTTAACAAGGGTTTTACCACTGTGGATCAGGAGGCCCTTGATAAGTTATTTGTCTACTTGCGCGGCAGCTTGACACAGATCTGTGCAGATCAGGAGCTGGAGAGCCTACTGCGTTGCCTGGATGGGGAATACATTCTCCCCGGACCTGGTGGTGATCCCATCCGCAACCCCGGTGTGCTGCCCAGCGGCAAAAATATGCACGCCCTGGATCCCCAGGCCATTCCCACCCGTGCCGCAGTCATGGCAGCCAAGCGGGTGGTGGAACAGTTGCTCCAGCGGCAGCGCCAGGAGAAGAATGGTGCTTGGCCAGAAACCATCGCCTGTGTGCTCTGGGGCACGGACAACATCAAAACCTATGGTGAATCCTTGGCCCAGATTCTCTGGTTCCTTGGAGTCCAACCCAAGGCTGATACCCTGGGCCGGGTGAACAAGCTAGAGCTCATTCCCCTGGACCAACTGGGGCGACCGCGGATTGATGTGGTGGTGAACTGCTCCGGTGTATTCCGAGATTTATTCATCAATCAAATGGCCCTGTTGGATCAGGCAGTCAAGATGGCTGCCGAAGCCCAGGAGCCGGAGGACATGAACTTTGTTCGCAAACATGCCCTGGCCCAGGCAGAAGATCAGGGCACCAGCTTGCGGCAAGCGGCAACACGTGTCTTTAGCAATGCCAGCGGTAGTTACTCCTCCAATGTGAGTCTGGCAGTGGAAAATAGCACCTGGGAGGAGGAGAGCGAGCTGCAAGACATGTATCTCAAACGTAAAAGCTTTGCTTTTAACGGTGAGAATCCTGGCCAGCTCTCCATGGAGCGGGAGCTCTTTGAATCGGCCCTCAAAACAGCTGATGTGTCTTTCCAGAATCTTGATTCTGCGGAAATCTCCCTCACAGATGTGAGCCATTACTTTGATTCCGACCCCACCAACTTGATCCGCACCTTACGGGAGGATGGCCAAGCACCCAGCAGTTACATTGCCGATACCACAACTGCCAATGCCCAGGTGCGCAGTTTGGCAGAAACCATTCGGCTAGATTCCCGCACCAAGCTGCTGAATCCCCGTTGGTATGAGGGCATGTTGGCTTCTGGTTATGAAGGGGTGCGGGAATTGGCCAAGCGACTCAACTACACCATGGGATGGAGCGCCACCAGTGCCCAAGTGGACAATTTTATTTATGAGGAAGCCAACACCACCTTCATTCAGGATGAGGCCATGCGGCAGCGGCTGCTTGAGCTGAACCCCCACAGCTTCCGGCGCATTGTGGGCACCTTACTGGAGGTGAATGGCCGGGGCTACTGGGACACCAGTGATAAGAATGTGGAGCAGCTGCAGCAGCTCTACCAGGACATTGAAGACCGCATTGAAGGGGTGAAGGAAAGCTAGGGAGTCGTGAAGCTAGCTAGGAAAGCACGTAGAAAGCGGGATGAGTTCTCTGCAGCCAGGCCAAGGAATGTTGGTAGTTCATTGGCCTGATGGCTGCCCCCGGCCAGATCAGAGAGACCCCGAAAAGCAATAAAGGGAACACCATTAGTATGGGCCACATGGGCAACTGCAGCCGACTCCATATCTAGTAGATTTGCAGAAAATGTTTCATAGACGTATTCTCGGAACTCAGCATTATCAACAAAGGCGGAGCCAGAAACCCCATTTCCTCCGACGATAATCTTTGGTGTTGATTCCAGGCAAACACCTGTATCTAAGCATCCTTCCAGAGTTACAGATGAAGCAACCTCACCGGCTCTTTGGAAAAACTCAGGGTCCACAGGAAACCAGAATCGCTGCTCCACACCTTCAGCTTCTGAGCCCTCAGAGACAACTGCCACGGACATGGGATGGATCATATCAAAGTTGGGGAAATCCTGCTGAAGAAAAGGCTGGAGGAAAGGGGGAGTCACATAACCATCTTCGGTCTCCCTGGCATAGATCGCCTCAAGATATTGACCCCAATGCTCGGCAATCACCAAATCACCAATGTTTAAGTCCGGGTTCACACCACCAGCAATGCCACTGAAAATAATGCCTGTAACGTTAAATCTATCCAGTGCCATTTGGGTGGTCATGGCAGCATTAACCATGGAAAGCCCAGATAAATAAAGAACAATGTCTTGCCCTTCCAGCTCACCTGTCACAAAACGAACCCCTTGATAATCATGTAGCTCACGGTCTTCTATGGCCTCGTACAGGGAAGCCCATTCCGGCTCAAAGGCAGAAACAACGGCAGTTCTGGGCTTCTCGTCAAGGATTGTTGCCATGGCTTGCATGGGCCAAGCCAGCAGCAGGAGAAAGACGGTCAATCCCATCATGGGCCTCCCTTCCATTGAACGGCTGGCCCTCAGTCTTTGCAGGGGGAAGATCATGGATGCTAGGAGAGGAACTGGGATTTTACTATAGACCATAGCCCTCAGAACCAACGCACCCAACAGGACGGCAAGAGGCCAGAGGGTAGGTGGGGGCCACAGGACCATGAAACACCCTCCATAACCCACAACTCCCCATCCCAAGAGCCATGGAACCAAGCCCCATGGCACACACCACTGGCCGGGTAGGGAGTATACAATTGCTGCAGCCAGGGAGCCATGGTTGCCAAGATAGGGGCTGCTGGTCTGTTCTGCCATGGTCCATCAATTGTTACCTTGTCCAGTGCGATCCTGGTTCTGGTGGCCATAGCAATGCTGGCCCCAAATTCAACACCACCCCACAGCACTGTGTCTGAAGTGTCAGGTCCCATAAATATTTATCTAAGCCATATGGAACGGGAGATCAACCAATCCCTATCCCAGCAACTGGTAGGGATCTGCACAACAGTCCCAGGGGTTTCCGTCCCATGCCAATTGCATAATTTATGGCCCCTCAACTGTCCTGGACCACTAACATTGCTGGATAGAACTGAGCAACCAGGCTGGCAAACTGACCAACGACCGGTGTTTGCTTGTCTCCCCGTTCCCCCATCCCTGGGGACGAGAACCCCTGTCTCAGGGTGGCCCCTTCACAATCACCAGTTGCTGAGGGGAACCCCAGATCTCCTGTGCTCAGTCAAGGCCTTGGACCTGTAGCACCGAAGGTTCCCCAGCCATGGGTCTCCCGGCCACACATCCTGTCTAATTGAAAAGTCATGGTGCTGGCTGAGGTGCTGTTATGACAAAACCTGTAAGTTTTTTAGCTATCCACCAACTTTTGCTTAGGGGTAAGCTACCAGGCCCATGGCACCCTAAAAGTCTAGCAGATGGCTAGATGGTATGAACCTTTGTCTTGGTTAGCCCATCCCCTACTTCATTTGTCCTTTCCCCTATCCATTCGCAGTAAGTCTCGTTGCCGCCTAATTTAATGCTAGGGTTAGAATCAGTCTCTTGAATAAAACCCATAGAGCAATGATTAGCCTGTTTGACACAATTCCGTATCTGCCTTGGAATTTATCAAACAGGTTGTCGGGGCACTGCCAGAACTCATGCTCGAGGAGATTCACTGCTTCGGATATATTATTTGGCACTTATTCCATATATGTGAGCCGTGATGAAGAGTTGGTAGGGTTAGAAGAGGGCATCGAAGTAGAGGAAGAGTTAGAAGAATTAGCGGGCATCGAATTAGAATAAGGAGAGGATATCAGATTAGAACCCACTAAATGTCTTTCCCATCTCATTGAGTACCTCCTGCAGTATTTTTGGCGACTCCAACATATCAATTGCCTCATTTAACTGCTGCCTGTACGATTCTAGCATCTCTTGCATCTGTTACTCTTTTTCCCTCTCTTTTTCGTTGCATGTCCCCATCACATTTTCATAAATAACAGCCTCTCGATGATCAACATAAGTACCCAGCAGAGCAATTGATATAATGCAATAAGCAGGGATGTTGGCAACGGCTTTTAGCATTTTCATTGGATTGGAAGGCTTAGAGGCGGGGTTAGCCCATAGGAGCAGCTCTGGGATCTTCAGAACGTGACGCCGAAGATTTTCTCCATGGAACCGCACCATGTTGGTGATCATTCTTAACCTGCCTGCCTGAGCTTCTCCATGGAGGTGCCATTGCCAGTCTAGTGATCCCTTGCCTGAGATGTGCTAGGGGGCCGGAAAAAAAGGGGCTTACATAGATGAGTATCCAAGGAAAAAGGCAAACCGCACCTGCCTTCCTAACTGATCTCACAGATCTTGTTCTGAGTTAGAAGTTCTAGCAGGAGAAGTTGGGAATGGTTCCTCTCTGGGAGTCTGATTATCGAGTTGATGCTGACCATCAACTTCAGGGTTCCAATCTTCATAAACAACCTTCCATGCTTTTACCGTTTCAGGTCCAATTTCATTGATTCTAAGTCCTGTGGAACCATCGTTAGATAATAATATAAATGCTTTTCTATTGACTAAGGGGTAGTTATAGAGAGCGTCTGCGATATCTTTGTTGACTCTGAATACTCCATCGCAACCATTTACAACAATATAACCATCTTTGGTTTTTATTCCTAAAGAATTAAGACTAGTTGTTCCATAGGTAACCCTCCTACGAATAGCTGCACCTACTACAGGAATAGGTGTCCCCGCACTACCAACTGTTTGCAATCTAATACGAATGATACTGCGACCAAAGAAAGAACTAACTCTAAATGTTTGATTCCAATTTCGGTCAAATACTCCTACCGTGGTTCCTGTTATAGGGTTTTCTAAGATAACAGGTTTAGATAAAGGAATATTCTTCCCTTCTAATCCTTGAGTTCTCCAATCTTCAGTAATAGTGAACTTGGACAATTCAGGATACTCTTTCGTTAATGTTTCTTGCTTAAAATGAATATACTCTTCAGTTCTTGTTGGGAAACATGGAGTTAATTCTTCTTTGTTATTATCGCCATATTGCTTACGTGTGGTCTCGTAGGCC
>RKSC01000125.1 GCA_007571085.1 Synechococcus sp. PNGco_S_binSS4 | reverse complement strand
ATGGTCTGGCCTCCGCTTGCCTCCTAAATAACTACCAACAAGAGGATCTGCTGGTTTTCCAGGGGGTAACATCGCTTTTGCTGATTGGGTTACTGCCCATTCATTGTAGACTGGTGTATAGTTATTTTGTGGTCATTTAGGTGTTGGAGAATGGATGTGATTAGGGTAGGGGGAAGGAGGCAAACCTGCTAAAGCCTATTGTCCGGAGATTTGTTCTCCATCTGGCTGTGATCCTGCATCCTTCTCTGTTGGTGTCTCTTGCAGTTGCCTGCTCAGCTTCAGGGCTTTCAGCAGCTTCTCCTCATCCGTATGGCTGAGGCTCGTGTGCAGAAGCTTTGTATGGGGAACATGGCTTCGCAGCTTCTCCAGCACCCGATCTAGGGTGACTGTGCGCACCAACAAACAGAGGGCAGCACTGCCCTTTGGCAAGGTGCGCCCCAATTCCAACATGAAGTCGTCATTAACGCCCATATCCGACAATGCTCCTGATGCGGCCCCCACACCGGCTCCCACAGCAGCCCCCAGGAGAGGATTGAGCACAATTAAGCCAATCAGTGATCCCCAAAATCCTCCGCTGATAGCACCAGCAGTTGTGAGGTTGAGGGATTGACGCAAATGCACATGACCCTGGTGATCCCGATCCACCACCACGGCATCCTCCAGGGAAATCAGGTGTTGCTGCTGAAGTTGTGCCAGTTCCCTGCGCACCTCCTCGGCTTCATCCACTGTAGGTAAACCCACGACAACCAGATGACTCATGGCCCAGATGCAAAAGATGGAAGAACTGTGCTGGAAAGATGGCCTGGCCCCATGGTGGTGCCCTTAAGATCTGAGGTGGCGGCTGGAGCGAGGCCGGGGCCGCATGAAGCGACCACAACCATCTTGCTGCCCTTGCCCATGCAAAAGCTGGTCCTGTTGCTGGCTTAATGATTGGTGAGGTGTGGATGATTGGTGAGGTGTGGAGGGTGCTATGGCCTGCTGAAGTAGGGGGGGAGCAGGATGGGGAATCACATTAAGAGGCCGCCGCCCCTTGCTTCTCCCATTGGAGCTGGAGGTTTCTGCCCCAGAAGGTTGGCTTGTCCGTGTTCTGGCTCTGCCGTTGCTCCGCCCATGGCCTGCAGGCTGAAGCTCTTGCAACGGGCTTGGGGGCGTGTATCTCTCCCCATCCTCCTCTAGTAGCCAGTTGACCCCTTCCCCAAGCCAACGGCTCACTCGGCTAATCCCAAAACTCCTGCGGTGCCGTGAACCTGGCCGTGTTCCTGCAACTCCGTGCACAAGATCACGACTGGTTTCCACCAGGTTCACCAGCACATCACCAGGGCGGCGGTAGGGATCTTGGGTCGTCATGGTTCTCAGCTTAGCCTGAGCTGCCCTGGCGGTGGTCATCTGAGGACTGGGGGTCAAACATGAGAAGGAACCTCTGGTCCCATCTGGCGGACCAGGTTACTGTGGGTGGCTGGTTCTCCTACTGGTTCTCCTAAAGGGGACAGCCCACCTAGGGAGAAGGTGAGATCTGCAACCTGGCCACCCCTAGGGCCATAACCTGCAGCACGGTTCATAGGTAGATTCCAGGGGAGAACCGGCTGGTCATGGGGAATGGCTCCAGCAAAAACCAGCAAAGACCAGCAAGAAAATTCCTGTTCTAGTGGTGGAACAGGGTTGGTAAACACACCGCCACCATGGCCTTTCTCCAGCTCACAACAGCTCACAATGTTCTCCAGCCCACTGTTTTAAGCTAAGAATAGCCTCTGGGGGTCTGCCCATCAGGCACAATTTATCTTTGCCACTGCTGTCTAATCCATGGATCTGACTCTATTGCAGGATTACGGGCCCAAGATCCTGGTCGCAGCCTTGGCAGCACTCTTAACCTACTGGGTCATCAGTGCCATTCGCCTGATCATCAGTGCCCGGGGCATCAATCCGCTGATCAAAAAGTTTTTCAATCAGGTGGCCCGGGGGCGCGTTGATGCTGCCTACCTGCTCACCACCAAAAATTATCGCCTCCATGTGAATCGCCAGAATTTCATCCGCCTGCTCTCCAGTTGGGAACTGAGGCGCTACCGCAATCTCAAATCCGGTCGTCCCCGCATCCAAGATGGGCAGGTCATCTTGACAGTCAAACTCAAGTCCGAGGATAAAAAGGATGTTTTGCCCCTAGATTTCACCTTTGCCAAGGTGGATCAAGACTGGCGCATTGAAAGAATCCTTAAGCTTTGAAAGAGGGAACTACCCCATCTTGAGTCTGTTCTCCATGTCCCTTGCTGTGGCTGAAGCCAGGGCGGAGGTTCTTCGTCAGCAGCTGAACCAAGCCAGCCATGCCTACTACGTTCTGGCCCAACCAATTCTCCTGGATGAGGAGTACGACCGCCTCTATGAAGAGTTGGTGGAGCTGGAGACCCTCTATCCCCAACTGGTGAGGCCCCATAGCCCCACCCAGCGGGTGGGGGAGCCTGTGACTGCTGGTTTGCAGACCATCACCCACCCTATTCCCCTTCTCAGCCTGGAGAACATCAGCGATGACGGCATGGCCGGCTGGGAGCAGCAATTACACAACAAGCTCCACAACTGGGAGCGGCAGCTGCATGAGAAACTCAACCGTTCTCCTGCCCAACCCCTCTCCTATGTCTGTGAGCTGAAGGTGGATGGGGTGGCCCTAGCCCTGCGTTATGAACAGGGCCTGTTGGTGCAGGGGGCCACCCGGGGGGATGGTCACCAGGGTGAGGAGATCACTGCCAGTGTTCGCACGGTCCGGGCCATTCCCCTGCGCCTGCAATGCCCAGAGCCACCCCCCTGGGCGGAAATCCGCGGTGAGGCTTTTTTCTCGGAAGCCACATTCTCTGCCATCAACCAACAGCGGCGTCAACAGGGGCAGGAGCTCTTTGCCAATGCCCGCAATGCCTGTGCAGGCACCTTGCGCCAATTGGATCCACAGGTGGTGGCCAACCGCATGGTGGACTTTCTGGCCTATCAGCTTCACCTGCCCCCTGATCATGCCAAGCCCTCTCAGCAGCTGGAGTCTCTCAACTGGCTCAAGGTGGCTGGCTTCAAAGTGGATCCCCAGCGCCAGCACTGTGGCACCTTGATGGAGGTGGAGCAGTTTTATCACCGCTGGAAGCTGCAACGTCACCTGTTGCCCTATGGCACTGATGGGGTGGTGGTCAAGCTGAATGATCTGGCCCTGCAACGCCAGGTGGGGCACACCCAGAGGGCTCCCAGCTGGGCACGGGCCATTAAACCGCCCCAGCCCATGGCCAAGACCAGGTTGCAGCATCTGGTGATTCAGGTGGGGCGCACAGGGGTGGTCACGCCGGTGGCGGCATTTGATCCTGTGGTGCTGGAGGGGAGCACCGTGGCAAGAGCCACACTCCACAATGAAGGGCGCATCACCACCCTCACAGGTGGCACTGGCCTGCTTCATGCCGGTGATCAGCTGGTGGTGCGCAAGGCGGGGGGAATCATCCCTGAAGTAGTGGCGGTGCAGCCCTGCCCTGCACCGGAAGTCTCCTTTGCCTTCCCCAGCCATTGCCCTGAATGCGCCTCCCTGTTGGTGCGGGAACCTAAAGGGGCAGCCCTGCACCAGTGGCTGGACCATCCAGCCAATCAACAGCTTCTGGCCTCTTGCCCCACTCTCAAGGTGTCACTTCTGGAAGCCTTGGCCGGGCTGGAACAGGAAGCTGCCAGCCGCTGCGTCAACAGCAGCTGTCCAGCCATCTTCCGCGGTTCCCTACGCCATTGGGCCAGCCGTGATGCCCTGGATATTGATGGTCTTGGCAGTGAACGCATTGAGCAGTTGGTGGAGCAGGGCTTGGTCCATACCATTGATGAGCTCTATGGCTTGCAGGAGGCTCAGCTCACTGCCCTAGCGGGGTGGGCCAAACCATTGGCTAGCAGCCTTCTGCAGGCCCTGGAATCCTCTAAGCAGCGACCATGGCACCGTGTGCTCTATGGCCTAGGCATTCCCCATGTGGGCATCACCAATGCCAAGGTGTTGGCCCATGCCTTCCCCTCGGCTCACCAGCTGATGGAGGCCTTTGCTGCCACGGGGCAGTTTCAAGGTGCAGATGAGGCGCTTCTGGCTGCTTTGCCAGGTATTGGCAAAACATCGGCCCTCAAGTTGCAACAGTGGCTAAGCCATGGCTCCAATCAAAAGGTGCTGATTGAGCAGGAAAAACAGAAGCACTGGAGTCTTGCCCTCTGCGAGATTCCTGATGTGGGCCCTGAAAGAGCTGAGGTGTTGGCCAATGCTTTTCCCTCAGCCCAGCAACTGATGGATGCTTTTGCTGCCACCAGGAGATTTCAAGGTGCAGATGAGCTGCTTTTAAGGATTGGCAAAACACTGGCCCTCAAGGTGCAACGGTGGCTGGCCGATCCGGCCAATCAAAAGGTCTTGGTTGATCTGGAAGCCTCCGGATCACAACCGTGGCACTTTGTGCTTGGCACCATTCTTGAAGTGGATGGAAAGAGGGCCAAGGTGTTGGCAGAAGCCTTCCCCTCGGCTGAGCAGCTGATGGGGGCCTTTTCTGCCACCCATCAATGGCAATGGGCTGATGAGCCCCTCAAAGGAATTGGCAGGGAAGTGGCCCTCTCCCTACAACAGTGGCTGGCTGATGTCTCCAATCAAAAGCTGTTGAAGGCCCTCACCCAGGCCGGCCTCCAGACCCAGACCATCAACTCAGCCCCTCCCCAGGGACCCCTCACGGGCCAAACCTTTGTTATCACCGGCAGCCTGGTCTCCTTCAGCCGTGTGGAAGCGCAGCGGCGCATTGAAGCTGCAGGGGGAGCTGTGGCCAGCAGTGTGAGCAAAAAAATTACCCACCTGGTGGTGGGAGCTGATCCGGGAAGCAAGCTGGACAAAGCCCGTGCCCTTGGGGTGGAAGTCTTGGATGAAACAACCTTTTTGCAGCGGCTTGCTGCCCAAAAACCCCAGTACTAGGTCTGCTGCCTGGGGGAGGAGCAACAAACCATGGCCACCCCAGCCCCGACAACGGGATAGAAACCTGGGAATGTTGAGACCATGGGACAGTGACTTGTTTAAGGTTCTGGTGGGGCAATTTGATGGGATTTTCACAGAACTGATGCAGACTAAAGACAGTTGCCTAAGCAAGTCATGGACAAAGGTATCGACTGGTGGATCAGAACCGAATGTGGCCGTGCCAAGTACGCTCAGCTGTCTCAGCGGCGTGGTTTTTTTGCCTCCCTGCGGCTGGCCTGGTTTGTGGTCATTGCCGGGATTCGTGATGTGGTCCTTTCCCCCATCCAAACCAAAATTCGTAACTTGCTTCGAGGAACCTGATCAGTTCCCAGAAGGTGAGTTCCCAGAAGGCTGCTCCTGATCCAGCTGTTGCCGCAGCACACGGCTGGCTGTGCGCCCCACTAGCCACACCACCGCAAAAGTGGCTGCCACTCCAGCCACCTGTAGCCACAAGGGTTGCTCCACCTCCGCATTGAATGCATCACGGGCTGTGGCCCCAATGCTGATGTAGAGAAAGGTGCCGGGAATCATGGCGGCTGAGGAGGCCATGTATGCCGGGAGCCTCAGGTTGCTGGTTAGGGCACAAACCAGGTTCACCAGTACGAAGGGAAATAGGGGAGATAGGCGCAAAAGGGCCACCAACTTCCAACCCTCATCTCGGCTGAGCACCTGTTCCAACCGCTGCAGGGGAGGATTTTTCTCCAAACGTCTCTGGGCCCAGGGCCGCAGCCACCAGCGGGTGAGGAACCAATTGCCTGCAATTCCCAAAAAGGCCCCAGCTAAAACTACCACCACCCCAGCCCGCAAACCAAACAACACCCCACCCAAGATGGTGAGCAAGGAGCCTGGCACATAAAAGGTGACCGCCAGGGCATATAACAGCCCAAACAACAGCCAACCCCAAAAACCAAGCTGTCTCAGCACATCACCAACCTGCTCGACAAGAGATTGAAACATGGTGTTTAAGCCGGTGTTTAAGCCAAGGAGGCCAACCGATAGCTGGCCAAGTGGTGCTGCTGCTGGGCCTCCCTCAGATTAAAGCGCATTTTGCTCACCACAGCCTGGGGGGCCTTCTGGAGAAAACCAGGATTGCTGAGCCGATCTGAAAGAATGGCTATCTCTTTTTCTGCTTTTTTCAGATCCTTCTGCAGACGGCTACATAGGGCATCCACATCCGCCAATCCGCTGATTGGCAGCAGGATTTGCAGCTCACCACTCACAGCGCTTAAGCAGCGGGGCAGGCTCACCATATGGGTTCGGATCTCCACAGTCTCTGCCTTGGTGAGGCTGGCAATATCATCTTGCGCCTGCTTCAGCAGATGACCGAGTGCTTCATTGCTGGTGACAAACAGTACTGGTGCCTCCTGGGAGGGCTTCAAGCCAGCCACTGCCCGCAAATTGCGCACCACGCGAATGGCCTCAATGAGGGCTGCAAATTGCTGTTCCAGATCATCATTCATGTCATCTGGGTTTAGCTGGGGCCACGGCTGCAGAGCCAGGAAGGTTTGCTCATCAGCTTTGGTGAGCCGATGCCAGAGTTCTTCGCTCAGATGGGGCATGAAGGGGTGTGCCAGAACCAGAAGTTGTTCAATCACCAAGGCCAAAACTTGCTGGGCTGTGTGGCGATCTTCCGGATTGTTGCCATTGAGGCGCCGCTTCAGCAGCTCAATGGTCCAGTCACACACATCAGTCCAGGCAAAGTCATAAAGGCTCTTGGCGGCCTCCCCTAAGCCATAGCTCTCCAGCTGCTCTGCCATGGTCTGGCTGGTGCGCACCAGGCGAGACAGAATCCAACGGTCTGCAATGGAGAGTTGCCCAGCCTGGGGTCTGCCCAGGGATGCGGGGGTGGCCCCATCCAAGTTGAGTAGGGCAAAGCGGGTTGCATTCCAGATCTTGTTGGCAAAGTTCCGTGATATTTCCACGGTGCTGGATGTCTGTGTGTTCTGGTTAACGTCCAAGCGAATGTCTTGCCCTGCTCCGGCCACACCCCGAACCAGGGAAAAGCGCAGAGCATCAGCCCCATAACGATCACAGAGCACCAGGGGATCAATGCCATTACCGGCAGATTTACTCATCTTGCGGTTCTGCTCATCCCTCACCAAGCCGTGAATGTAAACATCAGTAAAGGGAATGGTGTTGGTGCAGGCCGTGCCCATCATGGTCATCCGGGCTACCCAGAAAAAGATGATGTCAAAACCGGTAAACAAGGTGCTGTTGGGATACCAGCGTTGCAGATCTGTGGTGTTTTTTGGCCAGCCCATGGTGGAGAAGGGCCAAAGGGCACTGGAAAACCATGTATCCAGAACGTCATCGTCCTGTTGAATCTTTACATTTGCTCCGTAACGATCCTGAGCCTTTGCAAGAGCTTCTGCCTCGTTCCGGGCCACCACGTAGGGGGTATCCCTGAGCAGTTGGGAGTTGGTTTCACTCACCACAAACCAGGCTGGAATCCGATGTCCCCACCACAGCTGGCGGCTGATGCACCAGTCCCGAATATTGGTGAGCCAATCCCGATATACCTTGGCCCAACGCTGGGGAATAAATCGGGGTTTGCCCTCCCCCAAGGCCTTGAGGCAAGCATCAGCCATGGGCCGGGTCCGAACAAACCACTGGGTAGAGAGCAATGGCTCCACTGGAACTTTGCCCCGGTCGGAATAGGGAACACTGTGGCGGTAATCCTCCACCTTCACCAGAGCCTGTTCAGCTTCCAGAGCAGCCACAACCGCTTGCCGCGCCGCAAAGCGATCCATGCCACAAAATTGGCCTGCAGCTTCATTCATCTGGCCCCGTTTGTCCATGACCGTGATCTGGGGCAGACCATGGCGCTGACCAATGGCAAAGTCATTCAGGTCATGGGCTGGGGTGATCTTCACACAACCACTGCCAAACTCAGGATCCACATGCTCATCAGCAATCACTGGAATCCTGCGCCCTACCAAAGGCAAGGTGATGATTTTCCCCACCAGGTGGCCATAGCGCCCATCGGTGGGGTGCACAGCAACAGCCACATCCCCCAACATGGTTTCTGGCCGTGTTGTGGCCACTTCCAGGTGGCCTGACCCGTCGGCAAGGGGATAGCGGAAGTGCCAGAGATGGCCATTCACCTCCTTCATTTCCACTTCCAAGTCACTCACCGCTGAGCCGGAAGCAGGGCACCAGTTCACCAGGTACTCCCCCCGATAAATCAGACCCTTCTCATGGAGCCTCAGGAACGATTCCTGCACGGAGTTGGTGAGTTCTGGATCCAGGGTGAAGCGCTCCCGCTGCCAGTCCACGGAAAAGCCCAGGCGGCGCAGCTGAGAGGCAATCTGCCCACCACTGTCTTGCTTCCAAGCCCAGGCCCGCTCCAGAAAAGCCCCACGACCAAGCTGGGCTTTACTCAACCCTTCCTGGGCCAGCTTTTTTTCCAAGAGGGTCTGCACCGCAATAGAGGCATGGTCTGTGCCTGGTAGGCAAAGGGTGTTACACCCCTGCAACCGCTTAAAGCGCACCATGGTGTCAATAAGGGCTGCTTCAAAGGCATGACCCATGTGCAGACTTCCTGTCACATTAGGGGGTGGAATCACCACCCCATAGGGTTCACCAGGTGCCTGGGGGTCTGGATGGAAGGCACCGCAGTCCTCCCAAGCTGACTGCCAGCGGGCCTCCGTTGATTTGGGATCGTACTGTCCTATGGATTGGGCAGCTGGAGGTTGGGTTGCCCCAGGCATCTTCTGGTCCATCACATTCTGGTCCATCACGGTCAACAGCACATGACCTTGAGCAAACTGGATGGCCACCTGGTCACCGGGACTGAGGCCCAGTTGGTTTATATAGGTTCTACCAATCACCAGGTTTCCATTGCCTTGCACCCTGGCCACAAAGCTTGGTCTTCGACCACGTTTGAGGCTGTTGCCTGCCCCAATCTGCACACCTTGAGCCTGAAGAAGAGCTTCGTAGAAGGCCATGAAGTTCAGGTGTTCACGGCCATCCTTGCTGGTGGAAACATAGCCACAGGCCCGAACCGCATAGGCTTTGTTGGCATCACCAAGCTCACGGACTTTTTTGAGAAGCTCTGCGTGTCTGAGCATCATTCAGGCAAAGGAATCAAGGTCATCACTGGCAAACTAATGGCTATGCCATCTTGTCATTGCCCAAGGGGCTAACTCACTCCTCTCCCCCATCATCTTCGCTGCCTGCAGGCACAAGGCGGATGTTCTTGCGCCCTAGCTTGATCTCAAACTCATCCCCAGGACTCAGACCTAGCTTGTTGGTATAAGCCTTGCCAATAAGAAGATTGCCATTCCCTTGAACCTTGGCCAAAAAGCTGAGTTTGCGGCCAGTCTTGGCACTATCGCCCTGGCCAATCTCCACCCCTTGGGCATCAAGAACAGCTTCGTAGAAGGCGGTGAAGTTCAGGCGTTCACGGCCATCCTTGGTGGTGGAGACATAGCCACAGGCCCGGACCACATCTGACTTGCTGGCATCAGCAAGCTCACGGACTTTTTTGAGAAGCTCTGTTTTTGTCAGCATTTTTTGGAATACCGCCTTGCTAAGACATTAGCAACCATAGCATGTGATGGCAACAGGTTGAAGCCTCTTCACCACAACCTCAACCTCTTCTTCACCAAAAACAGCATGGGCGATCCAGGGTTCGAACCAGGGACATCCTGCTTGTAAGGCAGGCGCTCTACCACTGAGCTAATCGCCCAATGGAACCAGTCTCCCATGCCATTGCCCCAAAACAAGTGGAGCTGTTGATATTCAGAAACATATCCGGCCCAAATCCAGGAGCCGGCAAGCACATTTGCAAGGATCTTAAGATTTTCAGTGTCTCAGCTTCTGAAACCTCCTCAGGGCCTTGAGGCAGGCTGTCACTGAACGGTAGTGACCGTAGGTAGCCAGTTCCTGCTTCTCCATGATAGGGAAGGTTGAATAGATGTAACGAACCTCTTCCTCACTGGTTATGCTGTAGAGAAGGAAAAAAAGGGCGTCCAGCCTTGCACGCAGATGGAGACGGCGCTGAGGATTCCAAACAAAGGGTGGACCCCCATAGCCAAGATCCTTGGCAAAGGCAGCCAGGTCCCATGCTGTGTAGGTGAGTTCCAAGACAGTGGCCCTGATCATGGCGGTGACGGTGGTGGAGCCTATCCGTATGTTGAAGTGACTCCGGGTTAACACGGGCAACTGCTCAAGGATATGGAGAGTTAAGCTGGTCCCATAAAGCTTCTGACGAAGAACAAAATCGAAAACGATAGCATTCAGGTTGGCGACAATGCAACAAGCCCAAGATGACCTTCTTTTAATTGTCTTATTCAATAGCAACAATGGCAGCTTGTGGCTGACACCAGATCGGGGTAAAATTGCTGCAATCATTGTTCTCATGTTTGTTCCGGAAGTAATGTCCTTGAAGGCAATGACCCATGGGTCAGGCCAAAACCAACGTTTAGAGTCAACATGAACATAATGTCGCCACCGGGGTCGCCGCTCAGGACAGGCCTTCTCAGCATCGCTCAATAGACGCTGCTGGGCCGGACGAAATAGGTTCTTTTCATTGACAATAATGTCGGCGGCTCGATGGTCAAATGCCTGCATCATCTTTCCCTCATAAAGCGGTAGCCATGGCTGGTTTCCGGAAGAGATTTGCTGATTAGGGGTGGTGACGATCCTATTTCCCTGCTGGTCCAGTTCCTGTTCACTACAAAAGCGATGGGAATCAGAGCTCATATCAAACATTCGCTTATAGGTCACTGGCCATGTGCGTCTCACATGGTCTCCTGAGCGGTTTACCAGTACAGGCAGGCGTCTGTAAATCCCTATGGTGATTTGGGCATGGCGGCGTGTTCGAAACAAGGGTGCTGTGCTGGTGTTTGGATTAATACGCTTGAAATCATCTGCCCATAAAATAAATTGTCGCTTCGGATCACGGAGCTCCCCTATACTCCCCAGGCAAAAGGCACAGCGGGCTGCACCAGCTACAGGAGAAGGGCTGGGGATAGGGGCACAAAAACCTAAGCCCTTATCCACCCCTTGAGAAAACTCCTGTGGCCCCTTTCTAGCCACAAAGACGCAAAACTTAAATGACCCATGAACATCAGGAAAAAAAGTCTTTCTATTTTCAAAGTCGTATAGGACTCTCAGACGCCCTTCTTGGGCAACATGGCGGAAGAATGCCGCTCCTGTTTTTCCAGAAACCAAGCTGGATGGTGTCAGTAGACCCACAAAGCCACAGGGTTTCACCAATGCCATGGAACGCTCCACAAACAGTGCATAGAGGTTCAGATCACCCTTGGATAGTAGCGGATAATCCCCACAAGATCGGGCTGCACCGGCTGTGGCTGCTGCCCGCTCTGCCGCTTGCCCATAGGCCACAGCCTGGAGAGTCTGGGCACTCTGTAGTTGCTCAATGCACTGGCGCCGTTTGGCCGCATGGGGTGCTGGAGCCGCATCAGGACAGTTCTGGGCAAGCCATTCCACTTTCTGTAGTTTCACTTTATCCCATGGTGGATTACCAATAACTGCATCAAAGCCCCCCTCTTTATTCTCTTCGTCTTTGTCGGACCAAAGACCAGGATATGCCAGTTGCCAGTGAAAAAATCGCTCCTTGGCAATGAGTGCCTTCATCTGCTCCAGGAGCTGACAGAGGCGCTGATTGGCTATGGGGATTGCTCCTGTTACCAATTGTATAGGATTGCCCCATGAACCGTTCCACAGCTCATTGATAAGATGGGGATCTTTGGGATGGACTGATCTTAACCAATAACTGGCATGGAGTATAGATAACACGGTCTCCAGGGGAGCATTGGCCTTGCCCAGTGCATCCCAATGCTGTGCCCCCATGGGAGGACTTGCCAACTTTTTCTGATCCATCTTGATGATGGCTGCGCTGGCCTTGCCCCTGGTCTGAATTAATGCTTGCAATGTTGCTGAGCCATCCGGATCACTAACTCTCTTCACAGCATCGCCAATCCAGCTGCCAAACAGGCTATTTCCACAGAGCAGATGATGATCCAGATTACCACTATCTGTAGAGGGGCCATGGAGCATTAAGGTGATCCTCGCCAGCTCAACAGCCAAAGGATCCCTATCCACCCCATAGATGCAGTGCTGTAGAATCTGGTTGCGCACTCTTTGCCATTGGGGTTCTCTAGCTGATGTGTCATGGTTAGATGCCATGGCTACCAGCACCATGTCCTCCATATGGTCCAGAAGGCCAATCAGAAAGTTTCCCGTGCCCATGGCGGGATCACATATTTTCAAGTTGAGCAATTCCTTGGCAGAGCGACCCTGCACCAGTGGCGCCATGGTTTCTTGCACAATGAGATCAACTAACTCCGCTGGTGTGTAGTAGCAGCTGGCTGTTTTGCGGGATAGCTTGCTGGGCTCCACAGTGATGGTGCCCCCGTGATGGTTCAGCCTGTGGGCCATGAGCTGCTCATACAGCCCACCAATGTGCTCCACGGCCAAATCACCGTAATCAATGGGCTGCCCTTGAGCATCAAAACACAAACCCAGCAAAACATTGGCCACTGTCTCATCACTGCAGTTCACAGCCTTCAACAAGGGCAGCCGGTCTGCAGAAAAAAAATACTCTCCCAATGAGCCCAAGCTGGGTTGTTTGTGGGCCATGGTCCAGAAGAGGTGGCATATGGTTTTCCAGTACCTGTGCCTTTTGCTAGATAAGGTGTCACCCCTGCTGTGAGCATGGGCCACGGTGTTGACCAAACCATGGAGGCTCCTGCCGTAACCAGATGCACCGGGGCCTAGAAGGCCACGGCTTTCTCCATAAAGAAGGAAGAGGAGGCGGTAGAGAAGAACCAGGCTGGCTTCCCTGATGAGCTCCTCTGGCTCCCTTGGGGCAGCTTTGGCCACGGCTGTAGCCAAGGCAGGAAAAACCTGATGGCACACCTGCTGCCTCAAGGCCGCGGCAATGTTCCCTTGACGCAGTTTATGGTCTCTGATGGTTGCCCCCAGCCAACAACTGCTGCCCTGGTTGCATCTGAATGCCTGGGGACGAAAAATCACCACGAACTGCTTCAGAAGCTCAAACTTTTTGAGAGCCCGGTGCAGCTGGATTTCCAGGAAGCCCTGGGCAACAGAACGGGCCTCTCCGTCATAGAGACGCCAGCGGCTGCCATTGGTGAGGATGCCCCAACGGGGTCGTCCCACTGTGTGCAGATCACGGACCATGAAGGCAGCTGGTGCCGGGCCACCCCGGTGCCCCTGATCCAAATCCCCTTGCCATGCCGTGGTCTTAAGCACCACAGGCTCCTGGCCACCATGGCGCCCCCTCATCCACCCCAGGCAGCGGAGCACGGGCCAAATGACTTTATGCTTGGTTTCTGCTGCCTTCCATGGGAGCTGAGGGCTGGGGCTGGGGACAATGGCATCAAGCTGTGTCTTGATGGTGACCAGTTGCTGGTCATCCAACTCTTGCCATTGTTGGCTTTGCCTCAGTGTTGTATTCAGGAAGCTTGGGCTGAATGGGCCACCTCCCCTGACCTGACAAGGCGGTGAACCATGGTGACAGTTGGCAACCCCATGAACTAGGTCAGGTACATCAGTCACCATGGCTCCAGATTTGCTGTCTCCCCCATGGCTGGCCTGCTCTGGACCCCAGAACTTCGCCACAATCTAGGCCGTTGGCTGCAAGAAGACCTGGGTCGTGGTGATCTCAGTGCCCTGGCTGTGGGGGATGCCCATGGCCATGGGCTTTGGCTTGCCAAGCAGCCCGGCCGCTTTTGCGGTGGCACCCTTGCCGTGGAGCTGTTTCAACTGTTGAACCCTGCAGTGCAAGTGCAGGTGCTTGTGAGGGACGGGGAAGCGGTGGCCCCAGGTGATGAGCTGCTGCTGCTCCATGGCCCCGCCGCTGCCCTCTTGGCAGGTGAGCGGGTTGCTCTCAACCTGGCCATGCGTTTGTCCGGTGTGGCCACTACCACAGCAAACCTGGTGCAACAACTGGAGGGCAGTGGCATTCGCCTGGTGGATACCCGCAAGACCACCCCCGGCTTACGCCTGCTGGAAAAATACGCTGTCCGCTGTGGGGGGGGGCATAACCACCGCATGGGGCTGGACGATGGGGTGATGCTGAAAGAAAACCACCTGGCCTGGTGCGGTGGCTTGGCCGCTGCTGTGCAACGGGTCCGCTCAGAGGCACCATGGCCAGTGCCGATCATTGTGGAAGCAGAAACAGATGCTGAGGCGCAAGCTGCTGTGGAGGCCGGTGTTGAGGGGGTGTTGCTGGATGAGTTCACCCCGGAGGCGGTAAAGGTGTTGGCACCAGCCCTGCGTCACCAGGCCCGTCAACGGGGCAAGCCGGTGGTGCTGGAGGTTTCCGGTGTTCGGCCTGAGCAGCTGCAGGACTATGGAGACTGCCACATTGACCTCATCTCCACCAGTGCCCCTATGACCCGCTCCCCATGGCTGGATCTCACCATGCGCTTCACGGCAAGATAAGGACCCCACACCTGCTGGCGCACCATGCTCAAGCTTCGGGGCATCCTAAATCAACGGCTGCTGGAGGCCATGGCTAAGGCCCTTCCCTTGCCCCAGGCGGTGGACCCCCTGTTGAGACCAGCCACCAAGCCTGAGTTTGGGGATTTTCAAGCCAATGGGGCCATGGGTTTGGCCAAGGTGCTGGACTCCCCACCCAGGCAGATTGCCCAGGCTGTGGTGGACCACCTCCAGGTGGATGACCTGTGCTGCCCGCCCCAAGTGGCAGGACCGGGATTTATCAATCTCACCATTCGTCCTGAGGTTTTGGCCGCAGAGGTGCAGGGGCGGCTGAAGCAGCCCCGGCTAGGGGTGCCCATGGCAGAGCCCAGGCAGCGGGTGGTGGTTGATTTTTCTAGCCCCAATATCGCCAAGGAGATGCATGTGGGGCACTTGCGCTCCACCATCATTGGTGATTGCATCGCCCGGGTGCTGTCCTTTCGGGGGCATCAGGTGTTGCGGCTCAACCATTTGGGAGATTGGGGTACCCAATTTGGAATGCTGATTGCCCACCTGAAAAATGTGGCGCCTCAAACCTTGGCTGGTCAGGAGAACTTGGACTTGGGGGACTTGGTGGAGTTTTATCGCCAGGCCAAGGGCTGCTTTGATGAAGATGAAGTGTTTCAAGAGCGCAGCCGCCGTGAGGTGGTGCAGCTGCAGGCTGGTGCGCCGGAATCTCTACGGGCCTGGGGTCTGCTTTGCCAACGGTCCCGCCAGGCTTTTCAGGCCATCTATGACCGTCTGGATGTGCAGCTGCTGGAGCGGGGCGAGTCCTTCTACAACGGAGCACTCCCAGGGGTGGTGGAAGCCCTGGAACAGGCCCAGCTATTGGTCACCGATGATGGTGCCCGTTGTGTATTTCTGCAAGGCATTACTGGTAAAGATGGCCGGCCCTTACCACTCATTGTGCAAAAACGTGATGGTGGCTACAATTACGCCACCACCGACCTGGCTGCAATCCGCCAGCGTCTAACAAGCCCTGAAGCTGGAGGTGAGGGAGCTGAGCGGGTGATTTATGTAACTGATGCAGGCCAATCTGACCACTTTGCTGCGGTATTTCAGGTGGCGCAGCGGGCCGGTTGGGTGCCCCCAGGCTGCCGTCTCCAACATGTGCCTTTTGGCCTGGTTCAGGGTGCTGATGGTAAGAAGCTAAAAACCCGCTCCGGTGCCACTGTTCGGCTGCGGGACTTGCTGGATGAGGCGGTGGAGCGGGCCCGCCATGATTTGGTGGAGCGCCTTGCCCAGGAGCAGCGCCAGGTCACAGGGGAGTTTATTGAATCGGTGGCCACAGCTGTTGGCATGGCTGCGGTGAAATATGCTGACCTCAGTCAAAACCGCACCACCAATTATCAGTTTAGCTTTGATCGGATGCTCTCTCTCCAGGGCAACACAGCTCCCTACCTCCTTTATGTCTATGTGCGCATCCAGGGCATTGCCAGAAAAGGAGGACCTCTGGAAACACCAGGGCCCGCCGCCATCTACCTGAATGATCCCCAGGAGCTGCACCTGGCCCGGCAATTGTTGCACTTTGATGAAGTGATCCTTGAGCTGGAGAAAGACCTATTGCCCAACCGTCTCTGCACCTATCTGTTTGGTCTGAGTCAGAGCTTTAACCGCTTTTATGATCAGCTGCCTGTGCTCAAAGCCCCAACCCAGCTGCGGAGTACCCGCATTGCCCTGTGTCGCCTCACTGCTGAGACCTTAGGTCTGGGTCTGGACCTGCTGGGTATCAAAACCATTGACCGCATGTGAGCAATGACATGGCCAAACCAGGACTCATCTATCTCCATGGCTTAGCCTCCTCTCCCCAATCCGCCAAGGCCCGCTTTCTAGCTGGACGGGCAGCAAGCAGCAGGGCTCCCCTTTCAATGCCCTGACCTGAACATGGGTGATTTTTCCAACTTGAGCTTTTGCCCTATGTTGACCCATACCCGGGCCCTGATACGTGCCCAGCCAGGCCAGGTGCTGCTTGTGGGCTCCAGCCTAGGGGGGTTATTGGCCACCTGGTGTGCCCAGTGGGAATCGCAAGTGAAGGGCTTGTTGCTGTTGGCCCCCGCCTTCGAGTTTCTCCACCACTGGCTTCCCCAACTGTCCTCTGAGCAGCGACAATCCTGGGAACAAGGGAAACCATTGTGGATCCATCACCATGGAGAGAACAGGTCTCTTCCCTTGGGTCCTTTGTTCCTCCAGCACATGGCCTTTTTTTCCGAGACCAGCTCCCTGGTGCGCCAGTTGCCCACCCGAATCGTCCATGGCCAGCAAGATGAAGTGATTGATCTGGCCGCAAGTCGTCACTTTGCCGCCTCACGCCCATGGGTACATTTGTTGGAGGTGAATGCAGATCACGGCCTGGCAGGGGTGAGTGGTCTCATCTGGCGCCAGATGGAGATATTGGTCCAAGATGTGGCTGCCCAGGGAGTCTCTAAACAATGACAAGGTTGAAGGCTTCACCCCTGGTGGAAGCCCTGCAGGGCTACAGCGCCCCTCTGGAAGGGCGCCGTGGATTCCTACGGCTGGATTTCAACGAAAACACCATTGGTCCCAGTCCCAAGGTGGTGGCAGCCATTCGGGCCATCCCACCGGAGCACTACGCCATGTACCCGGAATACGACCACCTGAAGCGCCACTATGCCCAGGTGGTTGGAGGGGCCATGGAGCAGGTTGGTGTGTTCAATGGGGCAGATGGAGCCATTCATGCAGTGTTTCAAGCCTTTGGCGCTGCCGGCGACACCCTGGTCATGGCCACACCCACCTTTGGCTACTACGCCCCATGTGCCCATGAACAGGGGATGACCATCCAGGCCATTCCCTATGGGCTGCCTGATTTTCACTATCCCCAGCAAGCCATTGCCCAGGCCCTTCAGCGCCAGCCCCGGTTGCTGATGATTTGCAACCCCAACAATCCCACAGGCACCCCTGTGGATCCTGGTTGGATTCAGGCCACAGCAGCAGCAGCACCCAACACCCTGGTGGTGGTGGATGAGCTCTATGAGGCATTTACAGGGGATACGGTGCTACCCGCTGGTCTGCAGCAGCCCAATCTTTTGGTGTTACGCTCCCTCTCCAAGACAGCTGGCCTGGCGGGATTGCGCATGGGCTTTGCCGTGGGCAGTGCTGATGTGATAGAGCGGCTGGAGCGGGTTACAGGTCCTTATGACGTGAATGGTTTTGCTGTGACTGCTGCCTTAGCCGCCCTGGATGATCTTGATCACCTGCGGGCCTATGTGGAAGAGGTGAAAGCAGCCCGCCATTGGCTCCTACCCCAACTAGCTGCCGCAGGTCTACGGCACCATTGCCATGGGGGCAACTATTTTCTCCTATGGCCGGAGCAAGATCCTGAGGTTCTTGTGGGGGCTCTCAGACAAAGGGGTGTCTTGGTGCGTCCCATGACTGGAAAACCACTGCTGAATGGCAGTGTGAGGGTTAGCATTGGCAGCCTGGCTCAAATGCAGTTCTTTTGGAAGTGCTACCAGGAATGTGCAGCCCAACTGTAACTATAAGGTGTGACATAATGCCTGTCTGAACATGGGAAATGATTCCGATCCGCCTAATACGTCAGTAAGAATTGCTGCTGAGACGTTCACCGGGCTGTTCTAAAGGGCAGCCCTTTTTCTTGTGGATCTGAGCGCAGTTGCATAGGGAAGTGCTGGATGAAAACATGCATAAGTATGATAAGTAACCACGTAAAGGTTAGATTTTTAACAGGGGTTGACCAGACTGCCCATATATTCAATCCCGTAGTCATTAACCTGCTGCGATGCAGTCCTACGGCAACCCTAATGTCACCTATGACTGGTGGGCGGGAAACTCTGGAGTGGCTAAGCGCTCCGGAATGTTCATTGCTGCCCATGCAGCCCATGGTGGCCTGATTATGTTTTGGGCCGGATCCTTCACCCTCTTTGAGATGGCCAACTATGACCCTTCACTCCCCATGGGTGGGCAGGGTTTGATCCTATTGCCCCATCTGGCCAGCCTTGGCTTTGGCCTTGGGGAAGCTGGTGCCATTGTCAACATGCAGCCCTATTATGCCACGGCTGTTCTGCACCTGGCCGCCTCAGCAGTTCTGGCTGCTGCTGGCATCTGGCACCAATTCCGCGCCCCTTTAGATCTCAGTTCAGAGAAGGGTCAAGCCGGTAAGTTCCACTTCTCCTGGGACGACCCCAAGCAACTGGGTATCATTCTTGGCCACCATCTCATCTTCCTGGGCTTGGCTGCCATTGCCTTTGTGGAGCTGGCCAAACGGTTGGGTATTTATGATCCTGCCCAAGCAATTGTGCGCACCGTAGAGCCCAACCTGGACCTGGCCATGGTCTGGGGCTATCAAATCAACTTCACCACCATCAGCAGCTTGGAGGATGTGATAGGTGGCCACGCTGTCTTGTCCTTCATCTTGCTGGCTGGGGGCATTTGGCACATCCTCGTTCCTCCCTACGGATTCTTCCGTAAAGTGCTCAC
>RKSC01000102.1 GCA_007571085.1 Synechococcus sp. PNGco_S_binSS4 | reverse complement strand
CATCTGAAAGAGCGTATCCGGTAAAATCACAATGGGAGCCTCCAAACCTTTGGCGCCATGGACTGTCATCACCCGGATCATGCCACTGGCTTGGCTCAGCTGACGCTTCACCTCCAAGGCATCCGTGGTGGCCCAGAGCAGAAAGCCCGTGAGGCTTGGAATCTCCGTTCTTTCATAGGCCAGGGCTTGGCTCAGTAGGCCCTCAATGCCATCCTCCACCTCCGGGCCCAGTCGTCCAATGAGGCGCTGACGGGCACCGTGGCGGGTCAAGATGCGCTCAATCAGCTCATAGGGCCTTAAGTAGTCCGTCTTGTTGCGCAAATCTTTCAGAATAGCCACCGTCTTCGGATAATTGCAGGCCTGTTTCTGAAGTGCTTGCCCCAAGGAGCAGTTCGGCGGGCGATGGTGGGCCAGGGTAAACAGTTGTTCTTCACCCCAGTGTTCTTCACCCCAGTGGAAGATGGGAGACTTGAGTGCTGCTGCTAGGGATAAATCATCATCCGGTATGGCTAGAAAGTGGAGCAGGGCTGTTAGATCTTTGACGGCTAACTCAGCAGTCAACTTCAGCCGATCAGCACCGGCAATGGGCAATTCCTTGGCCTTACAGTTGTCAATTATTTCCGTGAAGAGCTCAGAGCGGCGCTGTACCAGAATTAATATATCTTCTGGCCGAATGGCACGGTGTTCCACAGTACCATCCGGCTTGGCCATGGGAATGGTTTCCCTATTCTGGCCTAGTAACCCATGGATCAATGTGGCCACCTGCTTGGCCAAGATCTTGGCCGAGGAGATGGGTTGGGTCAAAGGCTCGCTATTGGTCCATTGTGGTGTATCTTCAGCCTTGGTTTTCACCACCAGTGGCCATAGATCTACCCGGCCTGGCAAGTTGGCCTTGAAGGCCTGGTGGCGCTCCTTAGGTGAAAAACCAGCCCCTTCCTGGTTAGCAAATAGGGTGTCCACCAATTTAAGGATGACCGGTGCTGAGCGGAAGGAGTAGTCTAAGTGGAGCTGTTTTAATTGTAAGTCTTCCCTTTGCAACCGCTGCTGGAAAAGATCCTTCATGGTGTCAAAGGAATTGGGATCTGCTCCTTGGAAGGAATAAATGGATTGCTTTTTATCTCCCACCACAAAAATGGTTCGCTTCAATGAACGGGCCCCTTCACCACTGCTGAACTCCTGGGCCAGTTTTTCAATCACATCCCATTGGCCTGGGCTGGTGTCCTGGGCCTCATCCACCAAAATGTGGTCCACACCATAGTCCAGGCGAAACAGCACCCAATCTGCTGCAGAAGAGTCCCGTAGAAGAAACTGGGATTTCTGAATCAGATCATCAAAATCCAGCCAACCCCGCCGTTGTTTCTCTTGGGCATAGATGGGCAAAAAGGCTGCGGCGAAGTTGTACAAGGCCATGGAGCGCTTGGCCGCCGCTAACCCCAACCGCTGCTGTCGTCCCTCCTCAACCCGCCCCATGAGGTCATTCAGCTTTTCCAACTCCTCCAGACCCATGGCTTTCCTCAGGGCTTTGGTGGGGAAGGGGTGCGTTCCATCAATTTTTGCTCTATAGGGGATTTTAGCATTCTTACTGAAGAGGAAAACACTTTCCAGCAAGGCCAGATCCCCCATGGTTGGGTTGGCTGCTGCCAGGGATTTTAGTTTCTTTGCCGCCTTTTGATCATTTGCACTGCTGGCCTCCAGCTTGGGGAGTAGTTGATCCAGTAACTTCAGATCATCGGGCTGAATTACCTGGGCCAGCAGGGCTGCCTCTGACATGGTGGAGGGGAGGGAGAATGCCTCCAACAACTGGGGCCAGGTGAGGGGCCGTTGGAATGCTGCCCGCTGCCGCACCAGCTGAAGGGCCAGCTTGTTTAAGGTGTCTGTGTCTCCCACCAGCTGGGTTGCCAAATCATCCAGCAGGTGGGCCTGGTCCCCGGCGGAGATGCGGTGAATGATCTGGTGGATCAACACCTGCCCAGAGCGATCATCCATCTGCTCAAATTGGGGGCTGACCCCAGCCTCCAGGGGAAAACGGCGCAGGAGCCGGGCACAGAAAGCATGGATGGTCTGGATTTGCAGGCCGCCAGGGGTTTCAATGGCACAGGCAAATAGGGTGCGGGCCCGACGCAGTTGTTGGCTGGTGGGGACTTTTTCCCCCAACGCCTCCAGAGCTGCCCCCAAAGGTTCATCTGCCCACATGGACCACTTACCCAACGTCAGAAACAGCCGGTTTTGCATTTCTGCTGCCGCTGCTTTGGTATAGGTGAGGCAGAGGATCTGCTCCGGGCGGGTACCGCCCAGCAACAGTCGCGCCACCCGATTGGTGAGCACCCGTGTTTTGCCAGAACCGGCATTGGCGGCCAGCCATGTGGATGTGAGGGGCTGGGCAGCTTGCACCTGCTGGGCAGTGGCAGCATTCATGGGGCTCATGACAGGTCTTGGCATGTGGCATGTGTGGTACTGTCCCACTCACCGAAGCGGGCCAGGTGGTCATAGGTGCCTGGTTGGTTGGTTGAGGGCTGCAGGCGGCGGGACTGGTAGCCCTGTTGGGGGTTCAAGTAGGA
>RKSC01000088.1 GCA_007571085.1 Synechococcus sp. PNGco_S_binSS4 | reverse complement strand
CAGCAGCGTGAAGGTCAATCCTGCTGGTGCTTTGCAGGTTAGAAACCAACATGAAGAAAATAAGAAGGATAAAGACCACATCAATCAGTGGGGTCAGGCTGACTCCGGACCGGGAACGGGGAGATTTGGCCATCACAAGGTGGCCTGACTGGGCTGGCCAAGGGCGGCATCCAATTCATGGTCGGTTGCCCCGGCCGAGAGGGGCTGCTGGTGCTGGGGTAAGTCCTCGGAAAGGTCAGTGGTGAAGACCCGGGTGGTCAGATGGGTTAATCCATGGGTGAAATGCTCAACTCGCCCCTCTAGCCAATTCAGCACCGCAACCACAGGAATGGCAACGGTGAGACCTGCCGCTGTGGTGAGCAGTGCTTCCCAAATGCCACCTGAGAGGGTTGATGGATTGATGGAGTTTTCAGCTTGGGCAATTTGCTGAAAGGCCTCAATCATCCCCAACACCGTTCCCAGAAGACCAAGGAGAGGGGCCAGTGATGCAATCACCTCCAGCACCCGCAGGTTGGACCTGAGGGAAACCACTAAGGCATGGCTGCTGCGCTTAACCTCTTCTCTCACCAGGGCGGTTGGCAGTTGATGGTACTGGCCGCGGATGGCTTGGGCCAGCACAGCGGCGGCAGGATTACGACAGCGCCGGGCCATGGACAATGCCTCATCTGATTGCCCCTGCAGGTGTAAGGCAAGCATTTGGCCCACAGGCCGCAACTGACTTAGCTCTAAGGAGGCAAATTGCCAAAGCTTGGCCAGGGTGACCGTCAGGGCCATAACGGACATGACCAGTAAAATCACAATCACCGGTCCGCCCGCCTGGATCAATTGCCCCACAGGTGTGAGCACAGCCAGTGGTGCCGAGATCATGGCTGGGGCCAGCTGGCCTATGGAATCCAGCAAAACCTCGAGGGGAAATGACATGGGTGGCACTGGTCAGGAGGGGTGCTTTGACAAGCCCTGGGGAGAGACTTGCCAAAGGCTCTCTTTACCATGGACCATGGCTGCCGTTTATGTGGATTGGCCATGGCCTCTGAACGCACCTTTGTTGCCATTAAGCCCGATGGGGTGCAGCGGGGATTGGTAGCCAACATCCTGGGCCGTTTTGAGCGCAAAGGATTCACCTTGGTGGGCCTTAAAATGCTCACCCCCAGCCGCCCATTGGCTGAACAGCACTATGGCGTCCATCGGCAGCGTCCTTTTTTTGGTGGCTTGGTTGAATTCATCACATCTGGTCCTGTGGTGGCCATGGTTTGGGAAGGGGACGGTGTGATTGCTGGTGCCCGGGCCCTCATTGGAGCAACCAAGCCCCTGGAGGCTGCCCCCGGCACCATCCGCGGGGATCTGGCTGTGGACATTGGCCGCAATGTGATCCATGGCTCGGACGGTCCAGACACTGCCCAATTTGAAATTGGTCTCTGGTTCCAGCCAGAGGAGCTGAACAGCTGGACACCGGCGGATCACTCCTGGCGGGCTGAAGCCTGAGGCACCATTGGCTGGGAAAAGCGGCTCCAGTGAAAAGGCTCCAGGGTGGTGGCCAAGGGCATGGTGGGCAAGGAGTCCCCACCATGGGCCAGCACTGCTTGGGTTAGCTCTGCTGTGACAGCAGCCAGGAGAACCCCGTGGCGGTGATGACCTGTGGCCATAACCAGCCCTTTTAAGGGACCAGGCCCCAGCACCGGCTGTTGATCCGTGGTGCAGGGGCGAAAACCATACCAGCGCTCCATGGGGGGCCATGGGGTTGCAACCGGTAACAGCTGCTGGAGACCCCTCTCCAATTGGGTTTGCCCCATGGGTGTGAGACCTGAGGTAAATCCCACATGCTCACTGGTGGCACCCACCACCACCAGGCCATCCTGTCGGGGGACCAGGTAGGTGCCAGCACCGAACAAGATCCGCCCCAGGGCTCCACGGGGGGCCTGCACTGAGAGCATCTGCCCCTTGATGGGCACCACCGGCACCTGGGGAATCAGCTGTTGGCTCCAGGCACCGCAGCAGAGTACAGCTTGTTGGCAGGGCAGTTGTCGCCTCTCCCCACCGCTGGTGCCCAGGGCAACGCCCACTAGCTGTTGCTCACCATCATCCCCCCGTTCCCAGCAGAGCCGCTCCACAGTGACCCCTTCCTCCAGAAGAACACCCCGATGACGGCAAGCTTTTTCCAGGGCTGCCATTAGCTGGCGGCGGCTATCTAACTGGCCCTCCTGGGGAAACAACAGGCCACAGCTAAAGGACGGGCTGATTCCTGGCACCTGGTCCTCCAGGTGTTTGCGATTTAAGTGGTGGCCAGCCCTTGCTGTGGGGAAGGCTTGGCATTGGTCTTGACTGGTGAAGGGCACCACAGTGCCGCAGGGGTACCAGCCGCAGGAAAGACCACTGTCCTCTTCGATGGTGGCTACCCAAGCGGGGATCATCTGGAGGCTGCGCTGGGCCAGCCCCATGAGTGGTCCCCTCAGCCCTTCAGCGTAGGGAGCTGCCATGCCAGCAGCGGCAAAGCCTGCAGCCTCCCACCGGCCACGGCTCAGCAGATGGACAGACCAACCATGGCGGGCCAGGCCATGGGCCACTGCCAGACCCATGAG
>RKSC01000019.1 GCA_007571085.1 Synechococcus sp. PNGco_S_binSS4 | reverse complement strand
CGATCCGTCATCGTCAGCAATGGTCAATGTCACATCTTCTACATGGTTAGGGCCAGATACTGCTGCTTTGACAGTGAACATCTTATCCGGTGCAGCGATACTGTTATCTACTGCTGTGATGGTCACCTCACCACTGCTGGTGATCTCTCCTGCTGTTATAGACAGTATATTGTTCGGGCCCATGGCGAAGTCTCCTGCCATGGCATGATCTTCAGGCTCTACAGAAATGAATATGAATACGGCTGTGCTTAATGGCTGTTGCAGTGTGGCTGTTACTGTAGTGCTTACTCCCTTCTCACTAATGGTGGGAGAAGAGAGTACCAGGGTCACATGAACACAAACTGGCAGACTAGCAATCACAGTATTGGAAAATGAAGTACCTGGTGGAAGTTCAGGTCGGCAAGACAAGGGATTGTCATGTAAGTAGATATATTTGAGCCTAGAAAGCTTGCTAAATAAATCTGCCGATAGACTACTCAATCTGTTATTCTTTAGGGAGATCCGTTCTAGATTAGTAAGCTCGCTAAATAAATCTGCCGGTAGACTACTCAATCTGTTATTGCTTAGGAAGATCCATTCCAGACTAGAGAGCCCGCTAAATAAATCTGCCGGTAGACTGCTCAATCTATTATTGCTTAGGAAGATCCGTTGTAGATTAGTAAGCCCGCTAAATGAATCTGCCGGTAAACTCCTCAATTTGTTGTTATTCAGATAAATTATTTCCAGATTAGTAAGCCCACTAAATAAATGTGCTGGCAAACTCCTCAATTTATTATGGCTCAGGGAGATCAATTCTAGATTAGCAAGCCCGCTAAATAAATCTGCCGATAAACTCTTCAATTTGTTATCGCTCAGGGAGATCAATTGCAGACTAGAAAGCCCGCTAAATAAATCCGCCGGTAGACTGTTCAATTTGTTATCGCTCAGAGAGATCCATTCCAGATTAGAGAGCCCGCTAAATAAATCTGCCGGTAGACTGCTCAATTTGTTATCATTCAGATAAATTATTTGTAGATCAGTAAGTCCGCTAAATAAATCTGCTGGTATAGTAGTCAAACTCTTGCTACTCAGATTGCACTCATTGTTTGTGTTGGAGCTATGGGTTTTGCCAGCGCACCAGTGCTTGGCTCCGTCTATGGTGACAGAATGGTGTGCTTGAACAGATTTTACTGAAGCAAGAGCGAAGATAGTTGTCAAAAAAGCAGTGATCAGGCCAGTTGAGATTGGCAGAATTGTAGGAGACATAATGATAAACAGAGAGGATTGCAATCTGGTTTTCATGAGACTATCTATAGGCCGGATGAGGTGAAAGTCTCATGTCTGCCTGCTATGAAGGGCTGAACTGGCTTCACCTTGCCGGCTTCTCCAGATCAACCTCTCAGAAGACAAAAAGAGGAATGAGTTTTATTCCAAGAAGGCTATTGCCAATTACTACCTCCAGACTAGGGGTTTGAGGAGATTCAAGGAAGCAGGGCAGTGTGTGTCTGTTTCCTACGATACACATTATGACAATTCTATAAGGCTGAAGCCGGTGGGTGCCAATCAGGTTGCCCTAGACCCCTCTCTGGCTGGATATGGAGGACCTTCATCTGCTGTTGGAGCCAAAAGGATCACCAAATAGCCCTGACGCCCCTTTCTGGTTTCCCACAGCTGGCGTAACTGGGCTGGGCTGGCTACCCCATGGCACCACAGCAAATGAAAGGCAGGTGTCTCCCAAGCCGTTACCCGATGGCCCGATGGGGATGGCCAAGGCCGCCCAGGACCAAAGCTGGCCTCCAGGTCTGACACGGTTTGCTGGCATGGGGTGGTGGTCATTTAGAATCACCGCCTGGTGAACAAGACCTGGTGGCAGTGGTGCAGCCACCATTAAAACAGGGCCTTATGGAGCATCCAGTGCCTTATGGGCATCTGGCAAGGAAATCGCCGGGGCTAGGCAGCACGGGGTGGCTGTGCATCAGTAGCCACTTGCTGGTCAGTGGTGGTCCTTATTGTCGTCATCATCGGTTTTGATGGTGTTGTCATGGGCCTTACGCACCATCCAGTACCCCGCTGAGAGGAAGACAATGGCGGCACCTAAGGCCACGATGAGGGGGGCGGGATCTTCAATATCGGGCTTGAGGACTATCACCTTTCTGGCCAAGGCGGTAAGGGCAGTGGCCAGCACCAATTCCAGTTGGATGGTGTGACGCCGCAGGTAGGCAGCAATATTTTCCAGCACCTCAATGGCGATGAGGAGGGTAAGCAACTCCCCCAGGAGTAAAATCAGCCCATCGTTCATCAGGCTGTTGTCGCCACGGGAGATGGCCAAGGCCATGTGTCTCAACAGGTCAAAGCTGGCCACCACAATGACCAGGCCCAAGGCCACTGCCAAGACACGGGCCAGGACCCGTTCAAATCGTCCCAGGAGTTCGAGGAAGTGGCCATCGTTAAGGATGGGGGATACAAGGCGGCGCATGGTGGTTACGGCGTAAGGGATTAGGAGGGGGGAGTCGCTGCTGCAATGGCAGCCAGGAAAGGTTCGGCAAAATCCTTAAGTTTAATGGCTCCCACCCCATTCACCTGGGCAAACTCCTCTTTGGTGCGGGGGCAGCGGCGGGCCATGTCAATGAGGGTGCGGTCGGGGAAGATGATGTAGGCCGGTACACCACGCTGCTTGGCCAGGTGCAACCGTAAAGCCTTGAGTGCAGCAAGAAGATCCCCCTGGGCATCGGTGAGTGGCGCATCTGCTGGCTCATCCGGGCTGGCCTTGCCCTTGGGACCATCAGTGGATGGGGTTGGCTTAGGCACCTTGGATGGGGTGGCATCCTCCCGATAGAGAAAACTCCCCTCCCCCTGGTGCAACCCATGCCCCTTGGGAGTGATCATCAGGCCCCCATAGCCAGCAATATCCAGCTTCAACAAACCACTGGCTGCCATCTGACGAATGAGGGAATTCCACTGCCTTTTGCTGCGCCCTTTCCCAATACCAAAGCTGCTCAGTTGCTCGTGACCGGCCCGGTACACCTTCTCAGTGGTGGAACCAGAGAGAATATCAATCACATGGGCAGCCCCATAGCGTTGGCCAGACTGGCGGATTGCCACCAGCACCTGACGGGCTGCATCCGTGCCATCCAGGCAAGGCACCGGATGGTGGCAGATGTCGCAGTTACCACAGGGCTCACTCTCCTCCCCAAAATAAGCCAGCAGGGGAATCCGGCGGCAGGAGGGGGATTCGCAATAGCCCAGTAGGGCATCTAGGCGCTTGTGCTCCCGTCGTTTTCGCTCGGGGCTGGACTCTTCACCTTCAATAAACTGGCGCCGTATGCGCAGATCACCCAAGCCATAGAGCATGTGGGCTTCCGCTGGAGACCCATCCCGCCCTGCCCTGCCAATTTCCTGGTAGTAGGCCTCCATGGTGCCGGGCAGATCCGTGTGCACCACAAAGCGCACATCTGCTTTATCAATGCCCATGCCAAAAGCAATGGTGGCCACCATGATCACTGCCGGATCTGTAATGAAGGTGTTTTGGTGGGCTTGGCGGCGAGCCTGATCCATGGCTGCGTGATAGGGGAGGGCATGAAAGCCCTCTTGCTGCAACAGCTGTGCCACCGCTTCCGTTTTGCGGCGGGAGATGCAGTAGATAATTCCGCTTTCCCCTTGGTGGCCAGCCAGGATATCCAGCAGCTGACGTTTCCAGTCCCGCTTCACCTGCACTGAGAGGTAGATATTGGGGCGGTCAAAACCCTGCACCACCTGCTCCATCTGGCCCCGCAGCAGGTGCTCAGCAATGTCATCCCGTGTGATGGCATCGGCAGTGGCTGTCAAGGCCAGGATGGGCACATGGTGGAAGAGGTCATGGAGGCGGCAAAGATCCCCATATTCTGGCCGAAAAGCAGGACCCCACTGGGAAATGCAGTGGGCTTCATCAATGGCCAGCAGGCTGAGGGGCAATTTGGCCAGGGCAGCCAGCATGGGTTCAGTCATGAGCCGCTCCGGTGCCATGTAGAGCAGGCGGGTCTGACCAGCCACCACACGACGCCAGGTGGCCACATTCTTTGCCCGGCTTTTGGCCGAGTTAATGGCCTCTGCTGCCACACCACAGAGCTGCAAGGCTGCCACCTGGTCCTGCATCAAGGCCACCAGGGGGGAAACTACCACCGTCAGCCCACCCCGCACCAGGGCCGGAATTTGAAAACACAGAGATTTCCCTGCACCCGTGGGCATCACCGCCAGCACATGGCGGTTGGCCAAGATGGCCTCGATCACCTGGGCCTGACCAGGGCGGAACCTGGTATAGCCAAAAACATCCCGCAGGATGGCTTGAGCCCTGGACATCACAATGGATCAAGAGCCACGAGGGGTCTGAGCAACTGGGGCGGATCACTGATGGGGCTCCGCAGCCGGGGAAAGATCCAGTGGGAAACCATGTGCAAGGTGAGCACATAGATAATGTTCTGAAGCAAAATCAGCACAACGGCCATGAGCTGCACCTGGAACCTGTTGGGTGTCAGGCTCATTCCCAAAACCGGTTCTAGAACACCCAGGAGCCACCCCAGCATCCGTACTGAGGCATTGGTAATCACCACCCAAAGGTTGTTCCCCAGCAAAAGGGAAAGCACGGCCAAGCGAATCACAAAACCCAGGCTGCCCAACAGGGCCCCCACACTCCAGCTCAGATACCACCCCAGCTTTTGGTGCCAGCACCAGCCCAGCCAGATGCCCAAGAGGCCATAGGGGAACAACATCAGTGGCCCACGGATGGGTCCCATGAGCACGATCAGCAGCAAGGTGGCCACACCGGCACCTGCCCCAGCACTGCGGCCACCATGGCGCAGCTGGAGCAGGGCCAAGGGCAAGGGCATGGCCAGGCGGAGCACTGGACCACCAAACGGTAAGTAGTAGAGGGCAATGAACAATAGGCCCGTGGCTGCTGCCAAATAGGCGGTATCGGTGATGCGGCGAGCCTCAGGCCACTGGAGGCGTTGCTTGGGGAGCCCTGTCATGGGGATGGGGCTAAAGGAGTAGAGAGCTCAGGGGTGACCACCTGAGGCAGCCGCTCAATGGTTTCCACCTCAAACAGGATTCCTGCATCCCGCAGTGCCCTAGTCACCGCTTCAGCGGGAGCAGCCGGATCCGCTGCAGGGAGATGGAGCACCAGGCGGTAGGGAGTTGGGTTCAAGGGAGGATGGTCCTGGGCATGGTCCTCGGGGAAGGTGGGTTCACCGGAAGAGACCGGGGCACTGGGTTGGATGGTGGTGGAACCATGGGGCCCCATGGCGCCATGGAGGGAAGCAATGGGGGACTCCAACTGGGAAGACTTGGTATCAGGCTCAGGCAGGGGCTCCCCCCCTACTGTGGGGTCCACCACCACGGTGGGGTCCACCATAAGTTGAGGGGCAGAAGCCTGTTCCACAGCCTCTTCAGGCCCAGAAAGATCAGGCTCAGAAAGACGCTCCGCCAATTGGTCTCCAAAAGGGGTGCCGGAGCAACCAGCCAGCCAGAATCCCAACAGCACAACCACCAGGCCGGGCCATTCAGCTGGCTTGGGGTTGGTCATGGGGTCAAGGGAATGGTGCTGTGCCCATGGCTCACCGGTTTTGCCTTGCCGGTGGTTGTCACCGCGGTTTTACTGCGGGTTGAGCCAGGTGCTTTGCCCTCTGGTCCTGTTGTTTTGGCCTTGGCGTTGCTTCTGGTTGTTTTAGACCCTGTTGTGGCTTGCTTTTTAGGTTTGGCACCTTGCTTTTTGGTGGTTGCCCTGGTGGTCTTCCTAGTGCCCTTGCTGGTGCCTTTGGCCTCTGCCTTAGCTGCCAGCAGAGCAATGGCTTCGTTCAAGTCCACATCCACAGCGGTTTTGCCTTCTGGTAGGGAGCAGTTGCACTTTCCATGCTTGATGTACTCCCCATAGGGTCCAGGGAAGATGGCCACAGGCTCTCCATCATCGGGATGGACACCCAGCTGCCGCAATGGTGCCCGTTTGCCACGCCCCAGCTTGGGCACCGCCAGCAGCTCTAGGGCCCGTTCCAAGGGGATGGTAAACACATGGTCTTCCCCCTTGAGGGATCGGTAGTCCCGCTCCCCTTTTCCCTTGTTCCAAACCACATAGGGTCCAAAGCGCCCCAGACCTGCATCCACAGTGCCCCCATCCGGGTGTTCCCCCAGGCGGCGGGGTAAACGCAAAAGCTCCAGGGCGGTGGCCAGGGTCATGTCTGTTGACTGCATCCCTGGAAGGAGAGAGGCCCGTTTGGGTTTGGGATGGTCGCTGGTGGCCTCACCCCGCTGCACATAGGGACCATATTGACCCGTGAGCAGATAGATGGGCTCACCGGTCTCAGGATCCGTACCCAGGGCTTCTGGACCGGACAGCTTGTTTTGACAGAGTTCTTCCACCCGCTCTGGATTCAGGTCTGCAGGAGTCAGATCAGATGGCAGGTTGGCCTTGACGGTTTGTCCATCGTAGTCAGCCTCCAGGTAGGCACCAAATTTGCTGATACGCACCACACAGGGCAGCTTCTCAAGTGCCACAGTTCGGAAGGTGGTGGGATCAATGGACTGCTCCTGGTGGGCAACTTTTGCCTCCAGCCCCTTCTCACCGCAGTAGAACTGCTCTAGGTAGGGAAGCCATTGCCCCTGGCCCTGGGAGATCTCATCAAGAGTGCCTTCCATCCGTGCCGTAAAACCGGTGTCCACCAGGTCGGGGAAGTTCTTCTCCAGCAGGTTGGTCACCGCAAAGGCTGTGAAGCTGGGAACCAGGGCATTGCCTACCAGTTGGGCATAGCCCCGGTCACAGACGGTGCCGATGATGGTGGCATAGGTGCTGGGGCGACCAATACCTTCTGCCTCCAGCTTCTGCACCAGGGCAGCTTCAGAGAAGCGGGCTGGGGGTTGAGTTTGATGGTCTAGGGCCTCTATGGCCTTACAAGTGGGCTGATCCCCCACCTGCAGGCTGGGCAATAGGACTTCCTTGCTGTCCAGGGCGGCTTGGGGATCATCTTTGCCCTCCACATAGGCCCGGAAGAAACCAGGAAAATCCACCCGTTTACCCGTTGAGCGGAAGCGGGCTTCCCCCACCTCCAGCTGCACGGTCACCATGGTGATTTGGGCATCAGCCATCTGGCAGGCAACGGTACGCATCCAGATCAGTTCATAGAGGTGCCGTTCCGCCCCACTAAGCCCGGTCTCCTGGGGACTACGGAAGTGTTCCCCAGCCGGGCGAATGGCCTCATGGGCCTCTTGGGCATTGCGGCTCTTGGTGGTGTACTGCCGCACCTTGGGGGAGAGATAGGGGGCACCAAATGTCTGCTCCACACAGCGGCGGGCAGCGGCAATGGCCTGGTCAGAAAGATGAACCGAGTCCGTCCGCATATAGGTGATGAAGCCTTTCTCATAGAGGCTTTGAGCGATGCCCATGGTCTGGCGTGCAGAAAGCCGCAGCTTGCGGTTGGCCTCCTGCTGCATGGTGCTGGTGGTGAAGGGGGCAGCTGGATGGCGGCTGGTGGGCTTGTTCTGCCCATGGCTCACCCTCCAGCACTGGTGGGCAATGGCCTCCTTAAGGTCCTGGGCCTCCTGCTCCCCCAGCAGCTTCACCTTCAGACCCTTTTTAAGGGTGCCGGTGTTCTGGTCAAAATCTGTCCCCGTCGCAATCTGTTCACCAGCCACATGGGTGAGGCGGGCCTCAAAACCCTGCCCATGGCCAACCAACTGGGCTTTTAAGTCCCAATAGGATCCCGAACGAAAGGCCAGACGGGAGTGCTCCCGCTGCACCAGCAGGCGCACCGCCACGGATTGCACCCGCCCGGCGGAGAGGCCGTAGGCTACTTTTTTCCACAGCAGGGGGGAGAGGGTATAGCCCACCAGGCGATCCAGCACCCGGCGAGCCTCCTGGGCTTGAACCAGGTTCTGGTTAAGGTCACGGGGGTGGGCCAATGCCTGGGCAATAGCCTCTTTGGTGATCTCGTGGAACACCATGCGCTTCACGGGAATCTTGGGCTTGAGCAGTTCCATCAGGTGCCAGCTGATGGACTCACCTTCCCGATCTTCATCGGTGGCTAGAAGCAGCTGATCAGCGGCCTTGAGAGCATCCTTCAGCTCCCGCACCACTTTTTTCTTGTCCTTGGGCACCACGTAAAGGCGCTGGAACTGGTCTGCTGTATTGACCCCCAGCTTGGCCCACGGTTCCCCCTTGTGGCTGGCAGGGATCTCACTGGCGCTGTTGGGCAGATCACGCACATGGCCCATGGAGGCAGCTACTTGGAAGCCCCTGGGCAGAAAGCCCCGGATGGTTTTGGCCTTGGTGGGGCTTTCAACGATGACGAGGGTCTTAGACACAGAAGTGATCAAGGGTGGGCAGGGACATCTCTGGATTTAGGGCAGGAATGCCGGGGGTAATGGTTTTAGGATCAAGACCCAATAAAAGCAAAAGTATGGTGGGTGAAGCCATGGAGGACCACTTTTGGCTCAGCAATATGCAATTTTCCCGCATCCAACCCCTTCTCCCCAATAAGGTGCGCGGCGTGCCACGGGTTGACGACCGTCGGATCATCTCGGGCATTATCCATGTGCTGAGCAGTGACTGCCCATGGCACCATGCTCCCCCCCTCTATGGCCCTTACAAAACCCTCTACAACCGCTTTGTGCGTTGGGCCGAGAAAGGGATTTGGGTGCCTGTGTTCCAGCAGCTTTCCCAAGATGGTGGTCCATCCTTGCTCCTGATGTTGGGTTCCACAGCCATCACCCCCCACCATGGTTCCATGGGGAGAAAGGGACGGAAATGGGTGCAGCTCCCCAAGAAGGGCATGATGGGTTGATAGAGTTTTAGGGATTATCCGTCCCGCCGTCAGTCCATGCAGGGAATCGCCAGCGGTCTTGATCTCCACGCTGCAGCGGTGTTGCCAGAGGGGGTTGTGCTGCTCACCATGGTGCTCTGCCTTCTGGTGGACCTGACCGGTGAGCGCAGCGCCGCCCGTTGGGTGCCCCCATTGACCAGTGGGGGGCTCACCATCAGTCTTCTGCTGTTGGCCTGGCAATGGAATGGTCCGGCAGAACCCGCATTTCTGGGGGCATTCATTGCCGACAACCTCTCCATTGCCCTTCGGGCCATTGTGGTGAGCTCCACCATGCTCTCCTTGTGGATGTCCTGGCGCTATGTGCAGCGCAGTGGCACCCCATTGGGGGAATACGCCACCATTCTCATGGCTGCCACCCTGGGGGCCATGCTCCTCTGTGGTGCAACGGACCTGGTGAGTGTTTTTGTTGCTCTGGAAACCCTCTCCATCGCCAGTTATGTGCTGTCTGGCTACATGAAGCGGGATGCCCGTTCTGGTGAGGCGGCCCTCAAGTACCTGCTGGTGGGTTCTGCGGCGGCAGCGGTGTTTCTCTATGGCGCCTCTCTGCTCTATGGCCTCACCGGAGGGGACACCAGCCTCGCTGCAGTGGGCCTGGCAGTGCAATCTAGCCAGACACCTGTAACGGTGCTGGCCCTGATCTTTGTGCTGGCCACGGTGGGCTTCAAAATTGCCGCAGTACCCTTCCACCAGTGGACTCCAGATGTTTATGAAGGCAGCCCCACTCCCGTGGTGGCCTTTCTCTCAGTGGGTTCCAAAACAGCGGGCTTTGCCCTGGCTTTGCGGTTGTTGGTCACCTGCTTCGCCAGCTTGAGCGAGGAGTGGGAACTGCTGTTCACAGTGCTGGCCATCCTGAGCATGATTTTGGGCAACGTGGTGGCCCTAGCCCAAACATCCATGAAGCGGATGTTGGCCTACAGCTCCATTGCCCAGGCTGGTTTTGTGATGATCGGCTTGGTCTGCGGTACGGCGGAGGGCTATGCGGCGGCAGTGGTCTATTTGGCCACCTACCTGTTCATGAATCTGGGGGCCTTTGCCTGCGTCATCCTCTTCTCCCTGCGAACGGGCAGTGATCGCATCAGTGACTATGCTGGTCTGTATCAGAAGGATCCCACCATCACCCTGGGTCTGAGCCTCTGCCTACTGTCCTTGGGTGGCATTCCCCCCATGCTGGGATTCTTTGGGAAGATCTATCTGTTTGTGGCAGGTTGGGGCAGTGGCCAATACACCATGGTCATTGTGGGTTTGGTCACATCGGTGATCTCCATCTACTACTACATAGGTGTTATCAAAAATATGGTGGTCAAGGAACCCCAAGATGCTTCTGAGGTGGTTAAGAACTATCCGCCCATTGGCTGGAATTTGGCTGGTCTGCCTTCTTTGCGCCTTGCCCTGGTGTTCTGTGTGGCCGTAACAGCGGTGGGGGGAATCTTATCCCGTCCCCTCTTCAGCCTGGCAGATCAAACGGTGGCAGGTACCCCAATGCTGCAGCAGATGCTGGCCGCTGCACTTCACAACCCCCTTGCTTGAATGGTCTCCAACTCCAGTGCATCTGTTAGCAGCCCAGGGCCAACCACCCCCCCGGTGGTGGAGCTGAGGCAGGTGAGCAAGTTCTATGGCACAGAAGCCAACCAAGTGCTGGCCCTGGATCGCCTCTCCCTCAAGGTGCACCAGGGGGATTATGTGGCGGTGATGGGGGCCAGTGGCAGTGGCAAATCCACGGCCATGAACATTCTGGGCTGCCTGGATCGACCCAGCAGTGGAGAGTATTGGCTGGATCAGTGCCTCACCGCAAACCTGGATGACGACCAGCTGGCGGATCTGCGGGGCCAGAGGCTGGGTTTTGTCTTCCAGCAGTTCTACTTGCTACGGGAGCTGACGGCTCTGGAGAATGTCATGTTGCCCATGGTTTATGCCGGCGTTCCCCGTGCCCAGCGCTACCAACGGGCTGAAGAGGCTCTGCAGCGGGTGGGCTTAGGGAATCGGCTGCACAATCGCCCCAACCAGCTGAGTGGTGGTCAGCAACAGCGGGTTGCCATTGCCCGAGCCATTATCAACAGCCCTGTGCTACTCCTGGCGGATGAGCCCACTGGCGCCCTGGACTCCACCACCAGCAATGAGGTGATGGATCTGTTCAGTGAGCTGCACCGGGATGGAATGACCTTGGTGATGGTCACCCATGAACAGGATGTGGCCCAGCGGGCTCAGAAGATTCTCCACTTTGCCGACGGACGCCTTCAGGAGACAGGGGCGGCCCCCTCACCCCATACCGGCGGCACAGCTGCAGCCCCCATTAGGGCATGATGGACACTCTCCATGGGAACCGTGTCTGTGCCTTCTCCCTCCTCTGGTGGTAATCAGGTGGCCATTATCCTGCCGGGCTCCTCAGTGATGGTTACTGAGCCCACCTCCATCTACCGGGGCTACACCGGCATTGTGCAGCGCATCAGTGATGATCGGGCCGCTGTGCTATTTGAAGGGGGCAACTGGGATAAATTGGTCACCTTGCCCCTCAGTCAGTTGAAACTCCAGTAATTTGCCCCTAGGTGTGCCATGGCATGTATGGGGTGAAGGGCAGGCAAGGTGTAAAGGGGAGCGGGGTGAGGGTGAGCACCTTCCAATGGCTGGCTAAGTCCATGGCCACCCAGGCGCGACGGTTGCGCAGTGCCGTGGCTGCCATGGTAGTCCAGGAGGAGCATATGGGGCCATGGCAGGCCAGATACAAAACCTACGGCGAGCAAACAGGATTATATCTGTCCATTGATGAATTTTCTGATCTTCAGGCACAGACCATCGTCTATGGACTTTTTGCGGCCCGTTGCCTCCAGGACAGTAGGCCACCTGCACAGCAATCTATTGCAGCTGCCGCCAGGCTTTTCCTGCCTCCAGATATTAGCTGCACCATTACAGATGCCTTAAATGATCAACAGCTGGGGAAAATTGTCAATGATTTGATGTCATTGCTCAAGCAACTCCATCTGGAGAGCAGCTTTGCGGACTTTCCCCATGGCCATGATTATGTGATGTATTTCTATGAGCATTTCTTGTGCGCCTATGATCCAAAATCCCGCCAGCACCGTGGTGTTTATTATACTCCTCAATCTATTGTTTCCTATATTGTCAAGAGTATAGATGAGCTGCTGCGTCGCCATTGCGGCTTGGCGGCAGGGCTGGCAGAACCCCTATCCAGTAACCAGGCACAACCTCTATTGATTCTGGATCCCGCTGCAGGAACTGGCACCTTCCTGCGGAGTGTGGCAACGCAAATTCGCGCCACCGTCAGCCGTGAATATCCTCTTGAATCCTGGAGCAATTACGTACATCAGCAGCTACTGCCCCGCCTGTTTGGCTTAGAGCTGCTGCTGGCACCCTATGCCATTAGTCACCTGACCATGGCCTTGGAATTGGGGAGCGCCTTGGCGGGTGACGGGTGGCCCAAATGTCAACTGCAGGTGGCCAATGCCCTGGCTGCTCCCCATCCAGGGGTGTTGGCCCAAACCACCAATGTGGTGCCAGAGGAAAGACCATTGCTGGTGGTGCTGGGCAATCCTCCCTATTGCGGTCACTCCGTCAACCAAGGTGCCTGGATCCATCAGCTGCTGCGGGGCCAGAGTCAAGCAGGGCCAACCCATAGCTATTTTCATATTAACGGTGAACCCCTGGGGGAGAAAAACTCCAAATGGCTAAATGATGACTATGTCAAGTTTATCCGCTTTGCCCAATGGCATATTGAGCAGGCAGGTGCTGGAATTGTTGGTTTTGTCACCAACCATAGCTATCTTACCAGTCCCACGTTCCGTGCCATGCGTTGCAGTCTTTTGCAGAGCTTTGATACAATCTATGTATTGGATCTTCACGGCAACAGCAAGCGGGGGGAACGCACACCCAATGGTGAACGCGATGTGAATGTCTTCAACATTCAACAGGGAGTCGCCATTGGTCTCTTTGTAAAGTCCAAACCGGAACACACAGAACCTTCCCGTGTGTTCCATGCTGAGCTTTGGGGTGGACCACAGAGCCTCTGCCATGGTGGCAAGGATCATTGGCTTGCACACCACACCGCAATGACCACCCCATGGGAGACCCTGACACCCATGGCTCCCCACTACCTGCTGGTGCCAGAAAAAGACAGCACAGCTGAAGACTATGGGACAGGGTGGCCGCTACCAGAAATTTTTCCTAGGCATGGCGTTGGTATGGTCACCACCCATGACGCCTTGGCCATTTCCTGGACACCGGAAGAGAGCATGGCCAAGGTTTCCCAGCTGCTGGCCACACCATCAGAAGCAGCAGCACGCCAGCGGTGGCGACTCCGCAGCCACAGCCAATGGAACTATGGGCGCGCCAAGCGAGAGCTGGCGGATGGTTCTTGGCGTGAGCACACCACATCCGTGCTCTACCGACCCTTTGATCTGCGCTGCACCATCGTGGATCGCAATATCGTCGTCCATCCCCGTCAACAGACCATGGGCCACATGTTGGCTGGTCCTAACCTGGCCTTGTGTGTGGGCCGGGCTGGTCAGGCCACAGGTTCACCGGAGTGGGATGTGGCCTTTGTTTCCCGCTATCCCACTGACCTAAACCTCTTCCGCCGTGGCGGCAATTGTGTATTTCCTCTCTACACCTACACAACATCAGCAGCGGCCAGCCCAGGTGGGTGTCAAGCAAACCTGGCCCCAGAATTTATCCAAGCCAGCCAAAGGGCCCTGGGCCTTACCTTTCTTCCCCATGGCTCTGGCAACCTCACCAGTAACTTTGGCCCCGATGATGTGCTCCACAGCATCTATGCCTTGTTGTGGAGCAAGAGCTATCGCAGCCGCCATGGCCATAGGCTGAAGGTTGATTTTCCCCGCCTTCCCCTAATCCATAGCCCATCTCTCTTTGCTGATTTGGTGCACTGGGGCCAACGTTTAACAGCCCTCCATCTCCTCCAAGACCAGGAGGACCATGGGCCATGTGGGCCATGGTTTAGGGGCCAGGGGCCCTCTGTTGTGGAGGTTATCCGCTACCATCCAGCAGATAGTCCCCATGCCGGCCAGGTCTGGATTAACGGGAGGCAAAGGTTTACGGGAATCAGGCCGGACACATGGGCTTTCACCATTGGTGGTTACCGACCGGCCCAGAAATGGTTGAAGGATCGCAAGGGCAGGACGTTATTCCAACAAGACATTAACCACTACCGCCGCCTCTGTGTAGCCCTGGCAGCCACACCCCTATGCATTGCCGCCATCGACCAAACCATCACCCACCATGGTGGCTGGCCCCTGTAGCAGCCCAGACCGGGTTTACCAGTGCATGGCACGGCAGACCATGGCACCATTCAGTCTCAGAAGTGTTCTTCAGAAGTGTTCACAATCCGGTGATGCAATAACCTCCATCCACATAAAGGACCTGGCCACTGATTCCCGAGGCCAATGGGCTAGCCAGGAAGGCGGCGGTGTTGCCCACCTCCTGCTGGGTAACGGTGCGGCGCAGGGGAGCTTTTTCCTCCACATGGTGAATCATCTGGAGAATGCCGCCCACAGCGGAGCTGGCCAGGGTACGGATGGGCCCGGCGCTGATGGCATTGACCCGCACCTGCTTCTCAGGACCCAGCTCAGCAGCCAAGTAGCGCACCGAGGCTTCCAGGGCAGCCTTAGCCAATCCCATGATGTTGTAATTGGGCACAGCCCGCTCGGCCCCCAAGTAGGTCAGGGTGATCACACTGGCTCCCTCTGAGAACAGGGGCTTGGCCAGACGGCAAAGGGATGTGAGGGAGTAGGTGCTGATGTCCATGGCTGTGCGGAAACCCTCAGCTGTGGTGTTGCTGAAGTCCCCCACCAGGTCAGCTTTGTTGGCAAAAGCCAGGCAGTGAATGAGAATATCCAGCTGATGCCACTGGCTTGCCAAGGTCTGGAAAACAGCCTCCATCTGGGCAGGATCCTGCACATCCATGGGCAGAAACAGGCTGGGGCTCAGGGGTGCTGTGAGCTCCCGCACCTTGGCTTCAAAACGTCCCTTCTCATCGGGCAAGTAGGTGATACCCAGATTGGCCCCTGCCTGATGGAGCTGTTGGGCAATTCCCCAGGCAATGGAGCGGTTGTTGGCAATACCGGTCACCAGGGCATTCTTGCCATTGAGATCAAGGAGCATGACAGCAGAGCATGTGCTGCCATTCTTTCCTAGCGCCTGCCCCCTTCTGGAGGGCGGCTGTAGACCGCAAGGCTGAGGTTCATGCGGGTATTCCCGACTTGGGATGGGGCGCCTGCCTGCACTGGTGGCCCTTCCAGCTTCAAATCATGGACCACCGCCAGGGGCTGGAGCAGCTCCAAGGACTGAAGGACAACCACCATGTCAGTGTAGGCCCCTTCAAGGGTGATCAAAATGTGCTGCCTGTGAAGACCACTGGCCTGGAGGGGATCCGCCTCTGAACTGGCCTGCTCCGGCTGGGCACCCCTATCAACTGTGGACCCTGTACTGGGGGCAGGCAATGGTGGGTTTACAGCTTCCGTGGACCGGCGAGGTTCATAGCGCACAAGACGCACCTGGTGGCTGCTGGCAGCCTCCGCCAATGCTGTGAGCATGGTGTCCAGTTGCTGGGTGGGGGCAACCAGGGCCAGAACCTGGGCCTGACGGTTGACCGCCTCCTGCAGTTGCACCCGGGCCTCTTCTACGGCCTGGCTCCGCTGGTCTAGTTGCCCCTGTTTTTCCACCATGGCATCCCTCATGTGGACCAGAGCTTGTCGCTGCCCCCATTGGGGCAACACCCAGACCAACAGCAAAACCAGCCCCATGAGACCAGCTACTACCATGGGTAAGGCGAGCCACACCTGCTCCTGATGGATGGATTGCCGCAGGGAGGAGGGGCTGGTGAAGTTGGTCATTGGTCTCCAGAACGCTGGGATGGCACAGGGGGCAGGAGGCCATGGAGGTTGAGAAGATGGAGGCGTTTGAGGAAGCCTTGGCCGTTGCCCCGTTGCTGCCCATGGGACCGCAATTGCTCCAGACTTTGGTTTTTGAGGCGGGCCGTGAGCTGGAAGTTCACCAGCTCAGCAGACCCATTGGCTGTTTCCCGCAGCAGACCCTTCACCTGCACTCCAGCACCAGGCTGAAACAGAGATGAGTTCTGTAGCCGCAACTGCAGCAGGTTCACCGCCAGCCAACTCTCCGCCAGCCCCTTGATGGTGATGCCATCAGGGACACGGTTCAGTTCTTGTAATTGCACACCCTGAGGGGTTTGCTCCCCTATTTCCTGAAGGAGCAAGGAGGTGGGATAAACTGTGGTCAGTTTGTGGACCAATGCTGCACTGTGCTGCTGCACCTGGAGCAGGCCATGGTGAATCTGCCGTAATTGGTCCTCAAGTTCATCGTGCTCCTGCACCACCGGGGCCAAATCATCCACCCGGCTGCTCCAGATCTGGCGCTCCCTGGTGACCATCACACCAAGTCCCACTACCACGGCCACAAGCACCAGTCCAGCGGCACCACCACGGAGCAGCAGTTCAGAGGCTGGTGGACGCCTCTGAGGTGAGCTGAGCCCCAATGGCTGACGCTGCTCCTCCAGTAAATCCACAGAGGTATAGGAAGACTCTGTCCCCATGGCCATGACTTAGGTGGCCTCCAGGGCAGTGGTCACCAACTGGGCCATGGCGGCGGCCTGCACCGCTTCTGGGGGGAGGGGGTGGTTCACCTGAAGCAAGGCAATGGGATCCAGCAGTGAGGTGGGCCAGCCCGATTGCTCAGCAATCTGTTGGGCGATATGGGGATAGATGCTGCCAGGACCCATGACATAGAGCTGGGCCAGGTGGGCCCTGCCATGGCTTTGCTCCATGGCCTCCACTGCCTCAATCAATGCCCACACCAGTGGGTTGAAGGCTTGGGGCTCTAGGGGGACCAGGTGTCCATCTGGCCCCAGGTCCTCCCCCTGAAGTTGTTGCCCAAGACGTTCGTGGAAGCCAGGATCCGGCAGGCTGGGGAGGGACACCATGGCATAGGGCACCCCATCCAGCACCAGGGTGAGCCCACTGGCCAGTGGCTGGAGATCCAGTAAACCCACCAGTTCCCAGGGACCAAATAGGGGTTGCAACACCTGAAACGCCCTTAGAAGGGTGGTCTGGGCCCAGCCCAGGCGCCGCAGTGCCAATCCAGCTGCTGCCATGGTCTGAATCCAGGCCGCCACCGTGGCCCGTGCACAGACAATCACCAAAACAGGTTGAAGGCCGGTGGAGTCCTCTGGGGGGAAGGGGAGCGTGGCGATTTGGGCTTGGTCCATGGCCATGGGGAACCGCTCATCACCATGGGCCAGCTGTCGCACCAACCCTGGCAGTGCTCCAGCAGGAATACATGCCGGCAACCGCAGCAGCCGTGCTTGACAGCATGGGGCCGGCAGATCCAAGACCACATCCCGCACGGGAATGTCATCCTCCTCCAGCAGATCACGGATGAACGGCCCTAGAGCCTGGGGTTCCTGGGGAACACCTGCGGTGATGAAACCTTCTGGCAGTGCGGCCACAGCACAATCCATGATCTGTGGAGCCTGACCCCTCCCTGGAGAAACCAGGCGCAATGCAGTCACCCCCTGGTCACTCACCTCTAGGGCCACTGCCGTGGCTGTTAACCAGCGGCGGCCCCGCTGCAGCTGTTGGACAAGTTGGGCCAACACCATGAACTCCCGGCTGGGTTGCCCATTAGGGTTCCCCCATCAGGGCAACCAGGGCAGTCCTGTGCCCACCCCGTCGGCCACAGTATTGAGGCCATGGGCATCCAGCTGTTTGAGGAAGCCCTCCAGCACTGCTGGCACCAACTGGGGCCCCCGGTAGATCCAGCCGGTGTAGAGCTGCACCAGGCTAGCCCCGGCAGCCAGTCGCTCCCAGGCGGCCTGTGGAGAGTCAATCCCACCCACACCAACGATGGGCACACGGCCTTGCAGATAACCCCACAGCTGACCCACAACGGCCAAAGCCCGTGGGCGGATAGGTGCTCCACTGAGGCCACCGGCTTCTTCTGCCAAGGTGCCACCTGTGAGTAGACGGCGATTCTCCAGGCCATGGCGATTCAGGCTGGTGTTGGTGGCAATGACCCCTGCCAGTAGGCCCTGCTGGTGCAGTTCCAGGGCCAGCTCTGCCAAGGCCCGTAGCTGGGTATCCGTCAGATCAGGGGCAATTTTTACCAGCAAAGGTGGGGGCAGAGTGGGCAGGGGTGTGGTGCCCAGGCGGCGGATCAGCTGGCTCAAGGCCTCCACCCCTTGCAAATCCCTCAGGCCCGTTGTGTTGGGAGAGGACACATTGATGACCATGTAATCCGCCATGGGCGCCAGGCGCCTGTAGCTGAGGGCATAGTCCTCTTCCGCTGCTGAGAGGGCCGTGGCTTGGGATTTGCCAATGTTGATCCCCAAGGGCACAGGGCGCTGACCGGGTGGCGGCATTTGTTGCCCTGTCAAAGAGGAAACAATCCGGGCCGAACCGCGGTTGTTAAACCCCATGCGATTGAGGGCCGCCTGCTCTGCCCCTAGGCGGAACAAGCGGGGCCGAGGATGCCCCCGCTGAGGTAGGGCGGTGATGGTGCCCAGCTCTGCAAAACCAAAGCCAAAGCAGTGCCAGATGGCCGCCGCCACGCCATTCTTATCAAACCCTGCCGCCAGGCCAACGGGATTGGGGAAGGTGAGCCCCAAGCAGGATTGCTGGAGTTGGGGATGGTGGCGCTGCAGGGCAGCTGCCGTATTGGTCAGTAGCCCTCGCCATGGGGGCCAGTGCCGTCCCCGGGCTGCCCAGGCCAGGGCCTTAAGGCTCATCTGACTCATCCATTCCGGATCTGGCCCATCGTCCTTGGCCAGAAGGGGGCCAATCAGCCGTTGATAGGGATCTGCATCAGCCATAGGGCCTGGGAACAATCTGGGAGCCGGCTATGGGCGCTGGAGCCGCCAGTGCCCATCATCGCAGGGGAGCACTTGCCAGTCCCGCCAGGTCCAGGGCTGCCGTGATTGGGCCAATTGGGCTGTGGGCACTTGTACCAGCTGGGCCAGCTCCGTTGTGGTCAGTCCATAGCCTCCCGTCTCCAGCCGCTGGGCAACCTCCAGACGGTTCACCAGCTGATTCAACTGAGGTGGGGCCAGATCCCCCATGGGGCCATTCACCTTCCTGGGTGGCAGGGCAGGTCTCTGTCCACGGCTAAAGGCCACGGCAATGGTGTCCACCCGCTCATTATCGGGATCACCGCTGTGGCCCTTCACGTGGGTGAAGGTCACCTCCGGCCCATGTACCCGGTCTAGGGCCTCCCAGAGATCACGGTTCTTGACGGGTTTTCCCTTGGAACCCTTCCACTGTTTCTGCTTCCAGGTCTTAATCCAGATGCTCAAGCCATTAATCAGGTATTTGCTGTCAGTGCGGATGGTGAAGTCGGGGTGGCAAGGTTCTTGGGCAATGCGCCGTAGCAGCGCCAAGGCAGCCTGCAGCTCCATGCGGTTGTTTGTGGTTTGGGCACAAAAGCCACCGTCTTCCTCCACCCGACCATCACTGAAGCGCAGCAAATAGGCCCAACCCCCAGGGCCAGGGTTGTGGCTGCAGGCCCCATCGCAGGCAGCAGTGATCAAGCAAGGCTCAGTCATGGCAAGG
>RKSC01000071.1 GCA_007571085.1 Synechococcus sp. PNGco_S_binSS4 | reverse complement strand
TTTCTAGATTAGTAAGCCCGCTAAATAAATCTGCAGGTACACTGGTCAGCCCCAAATTTCGCAGATCGCACCCATTACTTTCGTTAGGGTCATCATGCATCATTGGGCCAGCGCACCAGTACTGGTTTCCCTCTATGGTGACTGAGTGATGGGCCTGGGCAGGTCCTGCCACAGCTAGAGCAGAGGTCAAGACCACTGCCATGAGGCAGCCGCCAGCCATGGGAAGGGTTTTTTCTAAGTTGCCTTGCACTACAGGTGGGCCCGGGAGGAGCATGGGTAAGGACACAAGCAAAATTAATGCTAACAGCCTCCTGGTCCCCTACCATGACTGAATTCCTTGTTTTCCTGACAAACGGTTAAGGGCTTGCCAGTTTGCCTGGGTGGCTTTCCTCCCCACTCCGCACCAGCACTCTTGTGGTCACAGCACTGGCACATGCTCCAGCTTCACATCAGGGGCATATTTCCCGTTTACCCATGTCTGTTCCCAGACAGTGGCCAGGGGCGCACCGGCTTGCCTCCCACACCTCGCCGTGCCCCTTGTCTAGTTCATAGACTGCTTCTCATCCCATCTTGGCACAGGGTGAAGGTTGCAATCATTGGTGCGGGGCTGGCAGGGCTCGCTGCTGCTGTGGAGCTGGTGGAGGCTGGTCACCAGGTGCACATTTATGAAGGTCGTCCCTTTGTGGGGGGCAAGGTGGGCAGCTGGGTGGATCCCCAGGGCAACCACATTGAAATGGGCCTGCACGTGTTCTTTTTCAACTACGCCAACCTGTTTGCCCTCATGGCCAAGGTGGGGGCCTTGCAACACCTACTCCCCAAGGAACATACCCACGTGTTTGTGAATGCTGGCGGTGATGTGAACCAGCTGGATTTTCGTTTTATCCTTGGTGCACCGTTCAATGGTCTGAAAGCTTTCTTCACCACAGCTCAGCTCAGCTGGGTGGATAAGTTGCGCAATGCCATGGCCTTGGGTACTTCCCCCATTGTGCGTGGCTTGGTGGACTATAGGGGAGCCATGGGGGTTGTGCGCTCCTTGGATCGCCTCAGCTTTGCCCAGTGGTTTCTCCGCCATGGGGGCAGCCAGGCCAGCCTAGAGCGCCTCTGGAATCCCATTGCCTATGCCCTGGGCTTTCTCAACTGTGAGGCAATCTCAGCCCGCTGCATGTTGACCATCTTCATGATGTTTGCCACCCGAACAGAGGCCTCCAAGCTGAATCTGCTACAGGGATCTCCCCATCGCTGGCTCCATGAACCCCTGGTGCAACACATTGAGAAGCACGGTGGCCGCTTTCACCTGCGCCATCGGGTGCAAACCATTTATGAGCAGCAGCACGGTGATGGCTTGCGGGTGAGTGGTTTGCAGCTCACCACACCAACGGGGGAGCAGCAGGTGGAGGCTGATGTCTACCTGGCTGCCTGTGATGTGCCTGGCATTCAACGGTTATTGCCCAGCCACTGGAAGCAGCGCTACACCCAGTTTGCCCACATTGACCAGCTTACCACGGTGCCGGTGGCCACGGTGCAGTTACGCTATGATGGCTGGGTAACAGAGCTAGAGAAGCCGGCGGCAGGGGCCGATCCGGATCACCCTGCTGGCTTGGATAACCTGCTCTACACCGCAGATGCAGACTTCAGCTGCTTTGCGGATTTGGCCCTAACCAGCCCTGCGGACTACCGCAAACCTGGCTGTGGCTCCCTGCTCCAGTGTGTACTCACTCCAGGTGATCCTTGGATTAAGGCCAAGAAGGAATTCATCATTGCCCAGACAGATGCCCAGGTGCGGCGCCTGTTCCCCTCCAGTGGTGGTTTGACCCTGCTCTGGGGCAATGTGGTCAAGCTAGCTCAGTCCCTCTATCGGGAAGCACCGGGCATGGAGCCCTACCGCCCTGAGCAGGGTACTCCCATCAGCAACTTCTTCCTTGCGGGTAGTTACACTCGTCAAGACTACATTGATTCCATGGAAGGGGCTACCATGAGTGGGCTTTTGGCTGCTGCAGCCATTTTGAACCGTCCGGCCCAGCTGGCCACATCCCCTGCTGTGGTTTCCAATTAAAATGGCCCATTGGCTGGAAAACACCGTGGTGGTGGAGGTGGCTGCACCCCTAGCCCAGACCTGGGACCTGTGGAGTGACTTGACAGCCATGCCCCGCTGGATGCGTTGGATTGAATCTGTTCGGGAACTGGATGATCCTCTGCTCACGGAATGGACCCTGGCAGCCCAGGGTTTTCGCTTCAACTGGAAAGCCCGTACCACCTGCAAAGTGGAGATGCAGCAGCTTCACTGGCAGTCCGTAGCGGGTTTGCCCACCAAGGGGGCCGTGCGCTTCTATGGCACATCCCCCACCAGCACCACCGTCAAGTTGAGCATCAGCTATGCCCTGCCCATGGTTCTGGCTCCCCTGATGAGGGCCTCCCTGGTGCAGGGTGTGGTAGATCGGGAGCTGCAAGTCAATCTGGAACGTTTCAAGGCCCTGGTGGAAGCAAGCCCTGGCAATACACCTAAGCAGCCAGGGGCAACAGGGGAATCCTGAAGCCAGGTTGCTCATGCCCCAATGAAGAGCATGATGGTCTTCCCATCCCTATGGTTTGGCCTAATCCCACTCCTGGTGGCTTGCCAAAGGGTGGATCCCCATGGGGGCATCAGGGTTGAGGGGGAGACTTCCATGGGCCTCCAGCTGCCCCAGCCCAATCAACCCATGGATCTTGAGGGCCTCACCCAGCTCCCCACCCCTGAAGCATTGCTACAGGGTAATCCAAGCAGCCGCTCTGATCCCTTCGCCGCCTTACCCACTGTGGTGACCTCAATGGTGGCCAGCCCAGTTGATGATGGGGAAGCAAGTCATGCCCATGGTTTGCCCATGGCTGGGGGGGTAACCCCAGCCGTCCCGCCCCTGGATTGCCCCCTGCAGCTCACCGGTGTGGCCATGGTCAATGGTCAGCCTCAGGCTTTCGTTGAAGGGGACACAGGGTCTGGTGCCATCCAACTGGGGGACGTGGGTGGTGAGTCCACGGAGTTACTGGCCGCCGGGTGGAGTGTTGTGGCCATCCACATGGCAGAGCACCAGCTGATCCTGCGCCAGATTCCCTCCCCTGCTCTGGTGACCTGTGGGCTGTAGCCTTCCCCAGAAACCAGCTGCCAAAAGCCTAGGGCCTACTGGAACAACCGGCTGGTGGCATCCACCAAGCCCTCCATGTGGTGGGGATTGGCCTCAGCATCCACCCGACCCAGCACATCCCAGCAGGTTCGACTGGTTTCTGGGCCAATGGAGACCACCTTAAGTGCCCCCAGATGCTCCGGCCAACACTCCCCAAAGTGAGCCGCCAACAAGGCAACTGTATTGCGCACAATTTTGCTACTGGTGAAGGTGATCACATCCACATGGCCCTGCTCCAGAGCCTGCACTGCTGCCACTGGCATGGTGGCGGGGCAGCGGGATTCATAGGCCGGCACCTCCACCACCGTGGCCCCATGGCGGCGGAACTCCTGTGCCAGCAGGGGACGGCCACCACTCTGCACCCGGGGCAACAGCAGCTGGCGCCCGTGGACAGGTTCAGGAAAGCAAGTCACCAGACTATCAGCTACGAAGTCTGGGGGGACAAAGGGCTTGGGCCAGCCCTGGCGTTCAATGGCCCAGGCAGTTTTGCGCCCCACCGCAGCCAGACGCAGCCAGGACTGACCCTGGTCTAAATCCATGTGCAGGTGCTCAAGGCGTTGGTGCACAGCAGCTACCCCATTGGCACTGGAAAAGATGAGCCAGTGGAAGCGCTGCAGGGATTGCAAAGCCCCATCCAGAGGACCCCAATCATCCGGAGGACCAATCACCAGAGCTGGTAGGTCAATCACCTGGGCACCGACACTGCTGAACAACCTGCGGGAGGCCCCAGATGCATCAGTAGAGCGGGTCACCAGCACCTGGCGCCCTGCCAAGGGTTGGATTGGAAGGCTTTCAGACATGGTGGGGATGAGCAGGCTCACCACCATGCCCCTGAAGCCCCTGTGTGCCTTGGAGACGAGCATTTTTCTCCCGTACCATGGCTCTCAGACTCTCCCGATAGTGGTACAGCTTGGTGGCCAGATGGGAATCCCCCGTGGCCAAGATCTGCAAAGCCAGCAAGCCCCCATTGGCCCCATTGCCAATGGCCACCGTTGCTACAGGGATGCCGGCGGGCATCTGGGCAATGGAATAGAGGGAGTCCACACCTGAGAGGGCTTTGCTGACCACCGGTACGCCAATGACGGGAAGCACGGTTATGGCTGCCACCATGCCCGGCAAATGGGCGGCCCCTCCAGCCCCTGCAATGATCACCTTCAAGCCCCGTTCGGCAGCAGTAGAGGCATAATCCACCATCTCCAGGGGTGTTCGATGGGCCGATAAAATCCGCAACTCATAGGCCACTCCAAAGCGTTTCACCATGGCTGCTGCCAGTTCCATGGTGGGCAGATCCGAATCACTACCCATCACAATTCCGATGGGTGGCCCGCTGCTCGGGGCTACAAAGCTACTGTGCTCATCCATGGCGGGCTAGAAGGAGTCAGGCTCTCTAGGCAGAGTACAGTGGCCATGAACAGGTACCCTAGCCCAGGCGGATCCAGCCCCGGCCTTGGCGGCTTGTGACCCTTAGCCAAAGACCATGGCCATCGTGCCAACGGGTCAAACCTTGCAGGGGTTCCCCCATGGGTAAGGGCAACACTTGTGGTGCATTCACCAAGGGCTCACGGTGTAGGAGGGTGGCCTTGGTTGCCAGCAAGGGGTCCCCGGTTTGTCGCTGGCGGGGCCTGCTGGATTCAGACCGTGCACCACCGGCGGGTAAACCGATGGGTAGCAACAGAGCCATGCTGAGCATCCAGGCCCAGCGGCCCATGATGGCCTGCTTTCCATTAGACGTGGTGGGGCCAATGGTGGTTAAAGGTAAATGTAAAGCCATCAAATATCCAGTTCGGTGAAGTGGAGATCTGCGCTATGAGTTTCAATAAATTCACGCCGGGGGGCCACTTTGTCTCCCATGAGGATGGTGAAAATGCGGTCAGCTTCAGCTGCATCATCAATGTGCACTCTTTTCATCAGGCGCTTGGCAGGATCCATGGTGGTCTCCCAAAGCTGCTGAGGCATCATCTCCCCCAGGCCCTTGAATCTTTGCATGGTGTATTTGGAATTTTGGGGGAATCCTCTAACGCACTTCTCTTTCTCAGTCTCGTCAAAGCAATAGTAATGCTGCTTGCCTCTTTCAATTTTGTAAAGGGGTGGACAGGCAATATAGATATATCCATCTTCCAAAAGTCGCCGCTGATAACGATAGAAGAATGTCAAGATGAGGGTGCGAATATGGGCCCCATCCACATCCGCATCGGTCATAATCACAACCCGATGGTAGCGCAGACCGGAGGCATCAAACTCCTCTCCTTTAATACCCAATCCCAAGGCAGTAATTAAGGACTGAATCTCTGTGTTCTTATAGATCTTTGCATCATCGGTTCTCTCGATATTGAGAATCTTTCCCCGCAGAGGCAGGATAGCTTGGAAGCGACGGTCACGCCCCTGCTTGGCAGATCCACCAGCGGAGTCTCCCTCCACAAGATAAATCTCCGACTCTGCCGGATCCCGGGAACTGCAGTCCGCCAGCTTGCCCGGCAGGGTGGAGCTCTCCAGAACAGACTTGCGACGAACCAGCTCACGGGCACGGCGTGCCGCTTCTGCCGCATTAAATGCCTGAATAGCTTTCTCTAAGATAAGATCCGCCACCTGAACATTAAATTCTAGGAACTCTATGAGGGATTCACCCACAACGGAGTCCACCACACTGCGCACCTCCATGTTGCCCAGCTTAGTTTTTGTCTGCCCTTCAAACTCAGGCTCCGGCACCTTGACTGATAACACAGCAGTCAACCCCTCACGTATGTTCTCACCGGATAGGTTGGAATCACCACTTTTCCGTTTGTTCAGATGTCTAGCCAGATGATTCAATGTGCGGGTGAGTACGGCTTTAAAGCCCTCCAAATGGGTTCCACCATCTACTGTACGAATATTGTTGGCAAAACCTAAGATATTATCTGAATAGGCATCAGAACACCATTGTAAAGCTGCCTCCACCTGAACACCATCTTTCTCGCCCTTGACACAGACTATGTCTTTATGGAGGGGATCTTTCTCCTGGGTCATGTAGGCCACATACTCTTTAATGCCACCTTCATAGAGATAGACCTCTTGATAAGGCTGTCCAGCCTCATCAAGAGATTCTTGACGATAATCAGAAAAGAGGATTTTTACTCCTCCATTGAGATAGGCCAGCTCCCGCAGACGGGCCGCTAATGTTGAGAAATCAAAGCGAGTCCCTTCCGTAAAGATCTCTTGGTCTGGACGGAATCGCACCGTTGTGCCTTGGCGCCCCCAATTGGGCTCATCCTTGCCAATGGGACAGCTCTGCAAAGGCCCTTGGGCCAAACCCCTGGCAAAGCGCTGGCGATGCTCCTGCCCCTGGCGGTATACAACCACCTCCACCCAGGCACTTAAGGCATTCACCACGGAAATCCCTACTCCATGGAGTCCACCAGAGACCTTGTAGCCACCGCCACCAAACTTGCCCCCAGCATGGAGCACGGTCAACACGGTCTCTAGGGCTGACTTTCCTGTGCGGGGATGAATGTCTGTGGGGATACCACGGCCATTGTCCATGATCTCAGCGGAACCGTCACCATGGAGACGTACATGAATCTCAGTACAATGGCCTGCCAAGGCCTCGTCCACGGCATTGTCTACCACCTCATAGACTAAATGGTGCAGTCCCCGGGGGCCGGTGCTACCGATGTACATTCCTGGGCGCCTGCGCACAGGCTCCAGGCCCTCAAGGACCTGGATTTGGGCTGCGCCGTAGTCCGCCTGAACTTTGTTGGCCGGGTGCAAAAGCGCCTCTAGAACTCATTCTCTCCCAATCTTACCATTGGTCTATCTAGCCTTGGGGTCACTGCCCAGGATATGTATTCTGCCCCATGGTCCTCAAGGAGCCACCAGGTCTGATTGTGATCCTTGGTCCTACGGCCAGTGGCAAGTCCGCCATGGCCATGGCCATGGCCTGCCACCTCAAGCTGCCCATCCTCAATGGGGATTCCCGTCAGGTGTACCGGGGGATGGACGTGGGCACAGCCAAGGCCACCCCAGCGCAGCGGCGCCTGGTTCCCCACCAACTGCTGGATCTACGGGAACCGGACCAGCCCATGACTGTTCAGGAGTTTCAGGTTTTGGCCCAGGAGTGCATCCTTGACCACCACAAACGGGGCATCACTCCCCTACTGGTGGGGGGAAGTGGGCTGTATTTGGCTGCCATTATCCAAGGACTGCGGCCACCACCGGTGCCGCCCCAACCAGCTTTGCGGTGCCAGCTAACCGCCCTAGGCCAGGCCCATTGCCATAGCATTCTGGGCTGTGCCGATCCTGCAGCGGCCCGTAGGATTCACCCCAATGACAAGGTAAGGACCCAGAGGGCCCTGGAGGTGATCTATGGCACTGGCTGTGCCTACTCCCTTCAACAGGGGCGCCAGCCTCCCACCTACCCCATTCTGGAAATTGGCCTAGCACCGGAAGGTTTACACCAGCGCATTGGCCAGCGCACCATGGCCATGGTTAGTGGTGGCCTTCTGGAAGAAGCGGGGCAACTGATGAAGCGCTTTGGCCCTGAGCTGCCCATGCTGGGGACCATGGGCTATGAAGAGGCTTGCCAGCTGCTGTTGGGGAAAATAGACCACCAGCAGATGGTGGCGGCCATTAACCGCCGCACTGTTCAGTATGCCAAGCAGCAGCTCACCTGGTTCCGCAACCAACATCAGCCCCACTGGCTCACCAGCCACCAAGCACAAGGCTGGCAGACCTTACCCCAAGATCTGCGAAAAAACATCACCGAATTGGTGGGACAACCGACAGACCGGGAGCCCTGCTCAGGCTAGGATAGGAACAGTTCAGGGATTAACCCTGTACCTCTCATTCCACCCAAGCAGACTTGGCCCCACGTCCCCGCTTTGATCGCCGTCTTCCGGTTCGCGAGCTCCCCAACATCAATGAGCGGATTACCTATCCCACCCTCCGGGTTGTTGATGCCGATGGTGCCCAGCTGGGCATCATAAGTCGTGATGAGGCATTGCAGGTCTCTCGAGACCGGGAGCTGGACCTGGTGCTGGTGAGCGAGAAGGCCAATCCCCCTGTCTGCCGAGTGATGGACTATGGAAAATTTAAGTTCGAGCAGGAGAAAAAGGCAAAGGAAGCCAAGAAGAAAACTCACCAGACGGAGATGAAAGAGGTGAAGATGCGCTACAAGATTGACCAGCACGACTATGAAGTACGCATCAAGCAGGCCAGCCGCTTTCTCAAGGCTGGTGACAAAGTGAAGTGCACGGTCATTTTCCGTGGTCGAGAAATCCAACATGTTGCCTTGGCAGAAAAACTGCTGACCCGCCTGGCCACTGACCTGGAGGAGCAGGCTGAGGTTCAGCAAACTCCCAAACGGGAGGGGCGCAACATGATCATGTTCCTGACCCCACGCCGCACACCCCTGGTGAAGAGCAAACCCAACCAGCAAAAACCCGACCCACTACCACGGGCCAACTTAAGCAGAGGAAGTTCCACTTTCAAAAGTGGCCAGGTTTCTCCGGGCCCTGAGGGCTCCTGGTCCCCACCAAATCGTTCCATCAATGCCAATCCAGCGGTGGTGCCCATTTGGTCTGGTGAGGCCGTGCCATGGTTTTAGACTTGTGACAATTAGCAACTGTCTACGTGCGTTTTCAGATTCAGGCCGGTAGCCCCGTACCTGCTTCCTTGCAGCTCTATAGCCAAATTTCCTTTGCCATTGCTTCCCGGTTCTATCCCCCCGGCCATCGCTTACCCAGTACGCGCCAGCTGGCCATGCAGACTAACCTGCATCGGAACACGGTAAGCAAAGTCTATCGCCAGCTGGAAGCCCATGGCATCGTGGAGGCGGTTGCTGGTTCAGGAATTTATGTTCGCTGCCAAACTACCTCTAGCCTAAACAACCAGTCTGACGGCCATGGGGCAACTGATATGGGCCCTGGGCCGGAGCCCATGGAGGAGGTGGAAGGTTCCATCAATAGCCTACTCCGTTGTGGCCTCACCCTGCAAGAAGCCCAGCGCCAGCTCACTGCAGAAATCAACTGGCGGATCAACTGTGGCACCCAGTTGCTGGTCACTACACCCCAAGAAGACTTTGGAGCTGCTCATCTGATGGCCAGGGAGTTGATGGACTTGCCCGCTCCAGTCACTGCCCTACCCCTGGAGAACCTGGAGGGGCATTTGGCAGCCCTGGGCCAGGCTGGCAAAAAGGCCACAGTAGCCACCAGCCGCTATTTCCTCAAACCAGTGGGAGAGGTGGCAAGAGCCCATAAAATGCGCTGTTTAGCCCTGGATCTGGCCCCATTGACCCATGAGCTGAACCTGGTTGGACAGCTGCGTGCTGGCAGCTGTGTGGGTTTGGTGAGCCTCAGCCCAGGAATTCTCCGGGCCGCAGAACTCATTCTTCAGGCCCAGCGGGGCCAAGACTTGCTGGTAATGACTGCTGTGGTGGATCTGGACAACCCTCATCAAGAAAGGAATCAGCTGCTGAACCTCTGCAGAGCCTCAGGCAAGCTCCTGTGTGATCAGCCCAGTCATGCCGTGGTGCAAGCCACCATTCGCCAGCACCGCTCCCAAATGGTGCGTGTCCCCACCCTCCACTGCATTTCCCATTACCTACGCCCAGAGACAGTAGATGTGCTGAGCAAGGAGATGGGTCTGGGCAAGGGAACACCATGAGCCTTAGGAATGCCCCCAACTGAAGAGTCCTGTAAGGATAGACATGGTGATGCACTGCACCCTATGGCCCTGCGCACGCTTCTGGCTGATTTCCGGATGATTCGCGAGCGGGATCCGGCGGCACGGGACTGGCTGGAGTCCTTAACCTGCTATCCAGGCTTCCATGCTCTCCTGCTGCATCGCTTCAGCCACAAGCTCTGGTGCCTCAGGGTGCCACTGCTGCCCCGCCTGATTTCCCACCTGGGACGTGCCTTCACTGGGGTAGAGATCCACCCCGGTGCCCGCATTGCTGCTGGAGTCTTCATTGACCACGGAATGGGGGTGGTGATTGGGGAGACCACGGAAATTGCCGAGGGCTGCACCCTCTACCAGGGGGTAACCCTTGGAGGGACCGGTAAGGAAACGGGCAAGCGCCACCCCACCCTGAATCCCAACGTGGTGGTGGGGGCCGGTGCCAAAATTCTGGGGGCCATCACCATTGGCACCAATACCCGGGTGGGAGCTGGTTCAGTGGTGGTTAAGGATGTGCCCCATGACTGCACGGTGGTGGGGGTGCCGGGGCGAATCATTCACCGTTCCGGGGTGCGGGTGGATCCCTTGGCCCATTCCCACCTGCCAGATGCGGAAGCTCTGGTCATCCGCAACCTCATGGATCGCATTGATGCCTTAGAGGGGGAGGTGGTAGCCCTGCAGGAGTGCCTAAGGGATGTGGCCGCTGGCAAGCCTCTCAAACCTCGCTGCGGAGGACAGGCCCAGAATCTGCAGGATCGCCAGATTATCGAATTGTTTAATGACCATGGCGGTGACCCTTAACCAGAACAGGCCATGGGTAATGGGTCACACATAGGTCAGACCGTAACCTCTTGGGTGGCTGGATTGGTGGCCCGTTTTGGTGGCTGGAACATGAACATGGAGTAGATGACGTTGCGGCGCATTTGGGTCATCATTTCTAAGAACATGGTGTACCCCTCGTTCTTGTATTCCATCAGTGGGTCCTTCTGGCCATAACCCCTTAGGTTGACCGATTCCCGTAGGGCATCCATTCTCTGCAAGTGTTCACGCCATAGGGTGTCAATCTGCTGGAGGATAAAGAAGCGCTCAGCCTGACGCATGAGATCCGGCTGGACAGCTCTGACTTGCTCCTCTTTAATGTCATAGGCACTGCGCAGCTGTTCACAGAGAAAGGCCTTGAGCTCCTCAATTTTAAGACCAGAAAGATCCTGGGGTTGCAAGTCACTGAGCAGGTACACAAACTCCTTCACCTTGCTGGCCAACCGATCCAGGTACCACTCCTCTGGGGGTAGAGCAGGGTCCACATAGGCATTAACAATATCTTCCATGGTGCGTTCCCCATAACTGAGAACCTGTTGTTTGAGTTGATCCCCTTTCAGAACACGATGTCGCTCTGCATAAATAGCGCGTCGCTGATTGTTCATCACCTGGTCATAGTCAAAGACTTGTTTACGAATGTCATAGTGATAGGTCTCCACCTTCTTCTGGGCAGATTCTAGGGAGCGGACCAGCAAACCAGATTCAATGGGCATATCCTCATCAACCCGGAAGGCATCCATCACCTTGGCCACCCGCTCACCACCAAAGATGCGCAACAGGCTGTCTTCCAGGGAGAGGAAGAAGCGGCTGCTTCCTGGATCCCCCTGACGGCCAGAGCGACCCCGCAGTTGGTTATCCACCCGTCGGGCCTCATGCCGTTCGGTACCAATTACATGGAGGCCACCACCGCCAACTACCCTGCCCTGCTCGTCAGCGGTCACCCTGTCGTACTCCTGACGAATGCGTTGTATCAGCTGCCGTAGCCTTTGGATAAAGGGATCTTGAGTGGGCGCCTTCTCTGCTGCCATATTGAGGCGCTCATCCAAGGTGATTAGGCTAAGGAGATTCTTCCCCCAAGCCTGCACAAGGTCATTCCTCAGTCCCTTAAGCTCCCGTTCCGTATCCTTGCTGAGGTCACAGGGGAACAATTCGGCCAGGCGGCGGGATTGCTCCTGTTGACGCTTCCGTCTCAGGGCTTCCACCTGTAAGGGGGCAAGCTTTTTCTCCTGCTGCTCGTTAACTGCAAGTTGGGGATCTTCAAAGTTCACCAACCGGGGCAGCAGTTCCTCACGGATGCGCAAGCGGGCAATGTAGTCTGTATTGCCGCCAAGAATAATATCCGTGCCCCGGCCTGCCATGTTGGTGGAGATGGTCACCGCACCAGTGCGACCAGCTTGGGCAATGGTCTCTGCCTCCCGTTCCACATTTTCCGGCTTGGCATTCAAGAGATTGTGAGGAATATCACGCTCCTTCAGCAGACCACTGATCAGCTCAGATTTCTCCACACTGGTGGTGCCCACCAAGATGGGTCTGCCATTGTGGTGTTCCTTGGAAATCTCATCGGCCACAGCCCGCCACTTGGCCCCTTCTGTCTTAAACACCTGATCCGGTAAATCCCTGCGGATTAAGGGACGGTTTGTGGGAACAACAGTGACTTCAAGATTGTAAGTTTTCTCCAGCTCAGTCTCCTCTGTCTTGGCTGTACCGGTCATGCCAGCAAGACGGGGATAGAGTAGAAAAAGATTTTGGTATGTGATGGTGGCCATGGTTTGGGTTTCTGGCTGGATTTCCAGACTCTCCTTGGCCTCAATGGCCTGGTGCTGACCATCACTCCACCGTCGTGTGGGCATCACCCGACCTGTGAACTCATCCACAATCACCGCTTGCCCTTCACGGACAATGTAGTTCACATCTTTGGTGAATAACTCCTTGGCCTTCAGGGCATTGTTAATATAATGAGCCCAAGGGTCCTCTGGATTAAAGAGATCATTAACCCGCAACAGATTTTCCACCTTCTCAAAACCTTGATCTGTCAGCATTACATTGCGCTGCTTCTCGTCCACCTCATAATCACCTTCAGGCTCCACCCCATCTTTGGTGAGTCCCTCAGCCCGCACAAGTTGGATGGCAATGCGGGCAGCTTCTTGGTATTTTTCCTGGGGGCGCTCCACCTGACCAGAAATGATCAGAGGGGTGCGGGCCTCATCTACCAAAATAGAATCCACCTCGTCAATGATGCAGTAGTGAAAGTCCCGCTGCACAAGATCTTTAATATCAGTGGCCATGTTGTCCCGTAAATAGTCAAAGCCCAGCTCACTGTTGGTTACATAGGTAATATCGCAGGCGTAGTTGCGCTGACGCTCTGCAGGGCTCATCTCCTGCTGGATTAAGCCCACGCTCAGGCCCAAAAAGCGATGGATCTGCCCCACCCACTCCGTATCGCGGCGGGCCAGGTAGTCGTTGACCGTCACGATATGCACTCCCCGGCCAGTCAAGGCATTCAGGTAGGCAGGCAGGGTGGCCACCAGTGTTTTGCCCTCCCCGGTTTTCATCTCGGCAATCTGGCTGTCGTGGAGCACCATGCCCCCCATGAGCTGCACATCAAAGTGGCGCATACTCAGCACCCGCTTGCCTGCCTCCCGCACCACTGCGAAGGCCTCCGGCAGCAGTTGATCCATGAGCTCCAGCTGCTGATCTGGCTTCTGAATGCCTTCAAAGCGGCTTCGGAATGTGGCTGTCCGCCCCCGCAGCTCATCATCACTGAGGGCTGCGACGGATTCTTCAAGACCATTGATCTCAGCCACAAGGGGCTGATACCGCTTCAACTTTCGGGCGTTGGGGTCACCAAGAAGCAGCTTTAGCATTACGGCTCTCCAGCGACAAAGGCTCCCCGACAACCAAATGGACTTGTCAACAGGCCACCTTTGTTTGTGGGATTATCCTATCACTGCGTCCCCAGCATGGGGTCTCCCCAAGACTAAGCTTTTCCCATTCACCTGGGTGAGCAATGGTGGTGAGCAATGAGCAAAGACCCCAGCACATTGCGTAGCTTTTCCCATGGCCGCTGGCTTTTCTGGCTGCCAGCCCTGGTGCGGGTCAGGCTACAAAACCTACTAGAAGGCCATTCTCTCCCCGTGGGTCAGCTGCAGCAGCTGTTCATCAACAACAGTTTCTGGGCCCAGCAGCGGGGGCTGGCCGATCTGCTACGCAGCCTGCGGGGCTCAGACGCAATTGTCAGCACCTGGGATGGGGAGGAACTGGTGGCTGTGGGGCGGGCCACCAGTGATGGCATCTATCGGGCTGTGCTTTGGGACGTGGTGGTTCGTCAAGACTGGCAAGGCCAGGGAGCAGGACGGGCGGTGGTTAATCGCCTACTGGCAGCACCGCCCCTGCGGTGTGCTGAGCGGGTCTATGCCATGACCACCCATGGGGTGGGCTTCTATGAACGTCTGGGTTTTCAGGAGGAAAGGCACCAGCACCTTATGGTTCTGAGGCGGGATGGTTGGGGAACCAGATCAAGCGGATGAAGAGACTCGAACTCTCGGCCCTCTCCTTGGCAAGGAGATGCTCTACCACTGAGCTACATCCGCAGCTAGCCTTCCTAGCCAAGACAAGAAGTGATTCTGCAGCCTCAGGGGACCATCTTGCCTGGGGTATGTGACAGCTGGAGAACCGACCACAAACTGCCCCTGGAGACAGGTGCTGCCTGTGCAGGCCGCAACGGATCATGGAAGGTAAGTCTGTCTGGGAAGGTAAGTCTGGTGCAAAAGCACATGGAGCGACTACTGCCATATACACCCATCCTGCTTCTGCCCCTGTTGCTCTGGAACTTTTTTGATCCCAATGCATCAAGTCTTCTCCCCCATGACGAAGCCCTTTATGTATGGCGAGCACGGCTCTTCCTCCATAGTGGGGAACTATGGACACCCTTCCCTGAAGCACATCACAAGACACCCGGCTTCTATTGGCTCATTGCCCTGTCCCTAAAGCTGTTTGGTCTGAGTGATGCCGCAGCACGGCTTCCCAGTGTGTTGCTGGCCTTGACATCGGCACAGCTGGTGTTTCATATGGGCGCCATACTGCTGAGTCCCTTGGCCTCAGCCATGGCTGTTCTGGTGTTGGGCACCTCCTATCTCTGGGCTGTACACAGCCGCATCGTGAGCCCAGATATGGCCTACACCACATGTTTTCTGGGGGGAACACTGCTGTTGCTCCAGGTCCTTGACAGTTCCAGGACAAACACCATCAAGTTGGGGAAGGCATCCGCCAACTGGCGCCTATGGCTTGCGGGCCTTCTCTTCGCCTTGACAGTGTTCCTGCGCAGTGCCCTGGCATGTCTACCCCTGTTAGGGCTCATGCCATGGCTCCTCACACACCGCCATGGTCGGCAATGTTTGGCCAACCCATGGCTCTATTTGGGGCTGGCCTGCGGCGCTTTACCAACGGTGATTTGGCTCTGGAAAACCATGTCCACCTACCAGGGCATGGCAGGTCTACTGGCACCCCTAACCTTTCCCCTCAGGAAGGCTGTGGGGGGGGGGGCACTTCAGAACACCGGGGCCTTCTGTACATTGCCTCAGTTTTCATCAATCTCAGCCCCTGGGCACTGCTCCTACCTGTTGCTCTTGTTAGCCAGCTGGGCCGGGTCAAAGGGTTTGCCAGCAGCAATGGGCCACAAGGCCACCACCGGATCTGGTTGCTGGTCCTAACACCTGCCACCATGTTGCTGCTTTTGGTGTGCACCTCCTCCCACCACAACCACTACACCTTGCCCATCTACCCACTGGCAGCCTTGCTAATTGGGGCAGACCTGGAGAGGCGTTTGCAGCAAGGTGTCAGGGGACGAGCTTCCATGACACCCCTATGGCTGGTTACGGCCATGGATTGGGGCTTGGCCATCACGGCCCTGGTGGTGCTTCTCAGTGGTGCTGGGCCGCAGTGGATGGACTCCATGGGCCCCTCCCTCGTCCTCCTGAGCAGTGGTTGGCTACTGGGAGCAGGTGTTTTGTACTGGTGGCGCCAAAGGCCCCACAAGGGCCTTGAACTCTGGTTGACACTCCAATTTGTTGTAGCTTGGCTGACGATTCTGGCCACCATCCAGGCCGGGTTGGTTGGCAATTATCGGCCAGAGCTGAAGGCCCTCCTCAAGGAATCTCAGCACCAGCAGATGCTGGCAGGGGAACCTGTGGACCTGGTAAAAATACCCGGCGAGACCCCTGGGGCAGCCATGATCAAGGCCTATGCCCCTGTGGTGGGGCAAAGCTGGTCATCGGTGGATGCATTTGCGGCCCAGGGGGGTCACTTGGCCTATATCCGTGAGCCGGATCTTGCAGAGCTTCATATCCCCTATGCAGTTCTCAGACAAGGCCAGGGGTTGTTGCTGATTTGTGTGCCCCGTTTGTCTGCTCAGGACGGGGTGGGGAATGATTACCCAGTGGGCAAGGACTGCATCAGGGAAGCCATTTCCAATGCTTCCAGCCCATAGGTCCACCCCAGGTTGGTTTTGATCCCAGCCCGCTCCAGGGCTTGCTCCAGGTTATCAGTGGTGAGCACACCAAAAATGACAGGTACGCCACTGTCCCGGGCCACACTGGCCACACCTTTAGACACCTCAGCAACCACCACATCAAAGTGGGGGGTATCCCCACGGATGACGGCCCCTAGGGCAATGAGCACCTGATAGCGGCCACTGGAGGCCAAACGTTGAGCCACCACAGGAATCTCAAAACTCCCCGGTACCCAGATGGTGTCCAGCTGGTGACTGGCCGGGCTGGTGTCAATGCCATGGCGGCTGAGACAGTCGAGGCAGCCGGAGAGGAGCCGGTTGGTGATGAGGTCGTTGAAGCGAGCCACCACCAAGCCAATATGGATCCCATCCAACTCCGGAGCAGTAAAGCTCCCTTCAAAAGTGGTCACTTGCCTGAATAGTTCTGGGCAATGGGCTTTGGCCCATCAAACAACAAAAGTACTCATGCCCCAGTTGAGCAGCACCAGGCCAATCCATACTCCACTCCCCAGGAGAATCAACCGATTGGAGCGGCCACTGTCTTCACCACTGGCATAGAGCACAGGCACGGCCACCACCATGACGAAGCTCACCACCACGAGTAGGAAAACACTGATCAGATTGAGAATCTGCATGGGTACGCAGCAGGGATAAGGAACTCCATGGGACAGTCTCCCATGGAAGCTGCGCAGTTGACGCCTTCTGACTACGATCCGCAACAGCTTATGGGAGTGGGTGCAGTGGGCAGTACAGCAGAGCACCATCAGGATCAACAGCTGGCCTTCGCCGGGTTGGAAGACCGATCAACGGATCCACCCATGGCCACCGGTGTTGCCCAGTTGCACAACCAAGGCACCAAGGGCATTCCCCCTGACGAGGAGACCAAGGACCAAGGACCCCGTTGGAGTCACCACAGCCAGGTGCCCCTTCAGGCCCTAACCCCCATGCTGCGCCACTACACGGAACTGAAGCGTCAGCATCCCCACCGTCTGCTTCTCTATCGCCTAGGGGACTTTTATGAGTGCTTTTTTGAGGATGCCATCACTGCCTCCAACCTTCTGGAGTTAACCCTGACTGGCAAGGAGGGGGGGCGAGCCATTGGCCGGGTGCCCATGGCCGGCATTCCCCACCATGCCCTTGAGCGCCATGCCACCCAGCTGCTGCGCCATGGTTGCAGCGTGTCCATCTGCGATCAGCTGGAGGCCACACCCAGCCATGGAGGTCTGTTACGGAGGGACATCACCCGGGTTCTCACCCCTGGCACAGTGCTGGAAGAAGGTATGCTCAGCGCTCGACGGAACAACTGGTTGGCCGCTGTGCTGGCCGGTGAAAACGGTCACAGCCCCCTCTGGGGCCTAGCTGTGGCGGATGTATCCACTGGAGAGTTCCAAGCCACCCAACTGCAGAACAGCAGCCAGTTGAATCAGGAATTGCTCCACCTTCGGGTGGCTGAGATTCTTCTCCCCCATGGTGATAAGGAGGATGAGAACCTAGACACCACTCCAGCACCAGCCTGGTGTCCCAAGGCCATTGCCGTGGGTACGGTGCCCCGCCGTGCCTTCCAGCCCATGGCTGCGGCCACAATGCTGCAGGAGCGCTTCCAGCTATCAGGGGTGGCCGGCCTGGGACTGGATGGCCTCCCCCTGGCCTTAGGGGCCTGTGGTGGGTTGCTCCACTACCTACAAGACACTCAGCGGGATATGACTGTCCCCCTGGAAATGCCCAGAACCTATTGCCTGGATGAGCACCTGCAAATTGACCAGCAAACCCACCGCCACTTGGAGCTGACGGAAACCCAGCGGGACAGCCAATGGCAAGGCTCTCTCCTCTGGGCCATTGACCGCACACTCACTGCCATGGGGGGACGCTGCCTACGCCGCTGGCTCCAGCGGCCCCTGGTGGATCTCCAAGCCATTGCCGCACGACAAGACACCATTAATCAGCTCATTGCCGCACCCAGCCTGCGGCAAGCCCTGCGACGGGTGCTACGACCCATGGGTGATTTGGAGCGCCTGGCAGGGCGCTCCGCCAGTGGTACGGCAGGGGCCCGTGATTTGATTGCCCTGGCTGATGGTCTGGAGCGGCTGGAGCAATTGGCTGGCCTGCTCAATGCTGCCCATGCCCATGGCCCCTATTTTCAGCCCCTCAGCCAAAGGGAACCGGCCTTGTCTGCCCTCATGGAGCAGCTGGGGCAGACCATGGTGAGCAATCCTCCCCTCTCCCTCCTGGAGGGAGGTCTCATCCGCGATGGGGTGGATGATGGTCTTGACCAGCTGCGCAAACGTCTGGATGGGGATCAGGCCTGGCTGAACCAGTTGGAGCAGCGTGAGCGGCAGGTGACAGGTATCAGCAATCTGCGCCTCAACCTGCACCGTTCCTTTGGCTATTTCATCAGTGTTAGCAAGAGTCGGGCCCACAAGGTGCCGGAGCGCTACATCCGCCGCCAAACCTTGGCCAATGAGGAACGGTTTGTTACGCCGGAGTTGAAGGAGAGGGAAGGGCGCATCCTGGCTTTGCGTGCCCGTACAGCTGAGCGGGAATATGAACTGTTTTGCCACCTGCGGCAACAGGTGGGAGATCAGGCTGGTCCCATCCGCCAGCGGGCTGCAGGGGTGGCAGCCTTGGATTCCCTGGTGGGCCTTGCGGAGTTGGCGGCCACCTGTAACTACTGCCGTCCCCAGATGGATCACAGCCGCAGGGTGATGGTCACAGCAGGTCGGCATCCGGTGGTGGAGCAAAACCTGGTGCAGGGTGCATTTGTTGCCAATGATCTGACCCTTGGCACAGCAAGTGGCACGGACCTAATTATCCTCACAGGGCCCAATGCCAGTGGCAAGAGCTGCTACCTGCGCCAGGCGGGCCTGTTGCAGATCTTGGCTCAAATGGGCAGCTATGTTCCAGCAGCTAAAGCCCACCTGGGGCTCTGCGACCGCATCTTTTCCCGGGTTGGTGCCGTAGATGATCTGGCGGCAGGTCAATCCACCTTCATGGTGGAGATGGGTGAAACAGCCAACATCCTTCACCATGCCACGGAGCACTCACTGGTGCTGCTGGATGAAATTGGCCGGGGCACTGCCACCTTTGATGGTCTGGCCATTGCCTGGGCCGTGGCTGAAGATTTAGCCACCCGCCTGGGCTCCCGCACCATTTTTGCCACCCACTACCACGAGCTGAATCACCTGGCCCAGCAACTGAGCAACGTGGCCAACCATCAGGTGGTGGTCATTGAGGAGGAGGAACGGCTTGTGTTTCTCCACAAAGTCTGTCCCGGCGGAGCAAATCGCAGCTATGGCATTGAGGTTGCTCGCCTAGCGGGAATGCCCCCATCTGTGGTGTTGCGGGCCCGCCAAGTGCTCAGCAGCATTGAGGCCAATAGCCACCTGGGGGTTGAACCCATTG
>RKSC01000109.1 GCA_007571085.1 Synechococcus sp. PNGco_S_binSS4 | reverse complement strand
CCACCATGTAGATCTTGGCCTCCTCACTGATGTTCAGCATCCCCTGGGGCAGGCCCTGGCCTTCCAGGCGCTGGCCTTCTCGGTAGACAAAAGCACCACGGTCCAGTCCCATCCTCAGGCACTTCTTGAGCACCTCATTCCCTATGAGAATGGGGAGGCCGGGGTCACGGTAGTACTCATTGCGCAGGTGCTGGCTACTCATCACCCCCCACCGTTTTAGAGGGGTTTTGTTGGCCATGTAATTTGGCTCTGGTGGTTGGCCATCTGGAAGGATCAGCTTCCCAGACTCCCCCAGTAACCGCTCCACCTGCTTTTGGCCCGCACCAGGCTCACTACTGGCATTGGTGGCGGTGATTGCTGCATGGGTAAGGGGCGTCTCCGGCCAGCAGCCCCGTTCCGGGTAGAATACATGGCGGTAGGCCTGTTGCACCACCAGGGCAAAGGCCTGCTGGGCCCGTCCATAGCGCTCCTTCACCTGGCTTTGTTGGTGTGTTTGCAGGCTGGCGAATAGGTCTCCTTGCTCCATTTGTTGCAGGGCCATGGTGGTGCGAGCCTTGCGGGACATGTCATCCACCTGCAGCTGGTCGGCACAGACAAACACCAGGTTGTTGCGGTTATGCCGCACCTGGCCGTTGTTCCCCTTTTCATTGAATAGGCGCACCATCAGCTCCGGCAGGTGCACAGCAGCCTGTTCCACTGTGTGGCCTTGCCAATGGAGCACAGCCAGATAGGGGCCATCCCTATCGTCAGGAATCTCCCCCGGACTGGCCGGGAATAACACCAGCTCAAAACGCTGCTTGGCAAAGATAGTGCCAATGCGGCGTTCCAGCTCACCATGGACCATGTCCAGGTCAAACTGCTGCTCCCGCTTCCTCACCATTTGGTTGAGATTGGCTTCCGTGAGGAAACGCAGCTTGTTGGTGGTGCTGTCATCCAAGTACTCGGACTCCTCCTGCAGGCGTTGCACCGCCTTATCCACGAAGGCCGGATCCAGCCCTGGGCCATAGACGCTGTAGTTCAACTCCAGGCGGCTAAGACCCTTCAGGGGCTCGTTAAAAGCCAGTGAGTGGAACAGCACTGTGCGGGCCACCAGGGAACCATAGGGTTCAAGTCCTCTAAACTCACCGGCATCCAGCTGCTGGGCCAGGGCCTTGCCCTCCTCGGCAGTGGTGCGGGCCACATCGGCTCGGATTGCTGGAATAAATGTCTGGAGACCCAGCTTGGTGGCCAGCTCCAGGCGGATCCTCTCATTGCCAGGATCAATGTGGTGCAGGTGAATGGCGGTGGCACCACCAGATTGCTCACGCCAGAGCTGGGCTACGGTTCGCCCCAGGAGTCGCAACATGCCCCGCACCCGCTGGAAGTTATCCAGGGTGGAGGTTTTCTGCATCAGGGTGTCAATCAGCTCCGGATGGAGTGGGTAGCCCTTGCGCAAGGTCTCAGCCCGATTATCGCTTTGCCCCACCGGCGGCAGCACTTCACCATGGCGTCTCCAGATGTGCTGGTAGGCCCCCACCACCTCCCCCACCCGGCTGTGGTCGATGGATTCAAACAAACGTCGGCACAACACCTGAACCGTCTCGTCTTCGCTGGTGGGGGTAAGGGCAGTGATCTGCCGTCCTGCTACCGATTGCAGTTCTGCAAAGATTCGATCAATCCGCTGATTCTCCTCCCCATAGGCATCCACCGCTTGGCCACCCCGGCCCAAGGCCAAGGTGAACACCAGCACGGCATTGGGTGCAGAGTTCACCGCCTTGATCAGGCTGGTGAGAAATGGGGTGAGCTGCTCCCCGGCCCGACCTGCAGCAGAACCTTTCAACTTGCGCAGGTAGACGGAGAGCTCATCCATGAGGATCAGCACAGGCCCGTCACCCATGAGCTCCCGTAGGGTTTCTGCCCCTGGGGGGGCTTCCCCCAGTTGGTCACTCTTGTGGATGCGCCCATGGCCGGCGGGACCCGCCAGCTGGACAGCCAGCTCCCCCCAAGGGGTGTAAGCCAGGATGTCCCCTTCCATCCGTCGGCCATTCATGGGATCGGCATTCTCTCCATCAAAGGCCGCCACAGTCACCTGCTGGTTGGGGATGGTGGCTGGGTCCACAAACTCAGCCAGGTTGGGAATCTGCCTATGGGCTGTGAGGATGTGATTCAGGCCAATTAAGGCATGGGTCTTACCGCCTCCATAACTGGTATCCAGCCGCAGGATGCTCCCCAGCTGGCCATCAGCACCGGTGAGCCGCCCCAGCACTGCTTTGATCAGATCCTTGAGGCCACGGGTGGGATGGGTATTGGCGAAGAAGAGGGCAGGATTGGTGTAGAGCTCAGGTGCTGTGCCCTTCAGCACCTGACTCAGATCAGCAGCAAAGTCTTCATCCCGGATCTGTCCCCTAAGGACATCTTGGCGGGGATGGCACAGGTCATAGATGGTGGGGGGATACATGGAATCAACGGTCAAGGCCCCCAGCAGTTGTGTTGGTGCTTAAGGGATTCGCTTGCCTATCCTCCTCTTTGCCCAGACCTAAGACAACCACCGTGATGCACCGATGCTGTAGGTGGCTGCCAATTCCATGGGGGTAGATGGGAAGGAGCAGGATGAAGAACCTCATTATTCTTCTCAAGAGGGAAACACCCAGCAAGCCGGTTGTTTAGGTAAATCCCCATTGGGTCAACCCCTTCTCTGCTGGTGAGCTTGATTGCCCT
>RKSC01000100.1 GCA_007571085.1 Synechococcus sp. PNGco_S_binSS4 | reverse complement strand
AAGGAGGTCAACTAATTTAGTAGCACCTTCTATGGGGTGCAGCAGGGGCAGCAGCCCCAGCCCTTGCCCCCTGGTTTGCCGTGATCCATGGCTGGAACACCCTGCCTCAGGGAAGCACCTCAGCGAAACATGGAGCTAACCGAGCTCTCTTCGTGGATGCGCCAGATGGCCTCACCCATCACATTGGCAATGGAGAGCACCGTCAGCTGGGGGAAGTGATCGGACCCTGCCACAGGGATACTATTGGTCACCACCACCTCATCAAATAGGCCCGGTTCTTGGAGGCGCTCCAGAGCAGGGGGGGAAAAGACCGGGTGAGTGGCACAGGCAATGACGTTTTTTGCTCCCTGGGCCTTCAGCAGCAAGGCCCCTTGGTGCACGGTGCCGCCGGTATCAATCATGTCATCCACCAAGATGGCGGTGCGTCCTGCCACATCACCGATCACCGTGAGACTTTCCGCCACATTGTGGTTGGACCGACGTTTGTCAATGATGGCCAAGGGAGCATCATTGAAGCGCTTGGCAAAGGCCCTGGCCCTGGCTACGCCACCCACATCCGGTGACACCACCACATAATCATTCAGCTGGCGCGTTTTGAGGTAGTCCACCAAAACGGACGCACCATAGATATGGTCGCAGGGGATATCAAAGTAGCCCTGAATCTGGGCTGAGTGCAGATCCACCGCCAGCACACGGCTCACACCCGCTTGCACCAGTAGGTTGGCCACCAGTTTGGCGGTTATGGACTCCCGGCCAGCGGTTTTGCGATCAGCCCGGGCATAGCCATAGTAGGGCACTACCGCAGTGATCTGGCGTGCTGAAGCCCGGCGGCAGGCATCCACCATGATCAACAGCTCCATCAGGTGGTCGTTCACCGGTGCGCTGGTGGGCTGCACCAGAAACACATCACAGCCACGAATGGATTCCTGGATCTGAATGTAGAGCTCACCATCAGCAAACCGCTTGCGGACCCCTAAGCTGTCGGGAATGCCCAGGTAAGACCCGATCTCCGTGGTGAGTTTGGGATTGGCACTGCCACTGAAGAGACGCAATCGACCATGGTCTGTGCGCTCTCTATGCAATTCATGGCTGTAGGGCTGGGCTGTCAGACTGGTCACTGGCAGTTGCTTGGACCTCTCTCAACGGTGATGCTAGAAGCTGATGCTCTTTCTGGAGCACCACAAGGACAAAAGCAACCAGGACCCCATGGGATGGCGGGTGTCATCAATACCCTTCCTGGCCTCAATGCCCAGGCCATTGGGGAGACCATGACCGCCGTGCTGGCAGGGCAGCCCATAGTCCGTCCCCATGGGGCTGCTGATCCTTTTCAAGTGCTACAGCAACTGGCGGTTGAGACTCCAGCATCCCCACCTAAGGCCCCCAGCTCCTGGCTATTGGTGCCCACGGAGCTGGCTGCCCACCAGGGGGCTGGTACCAGCTGGTGTACTGCCCTGGCCGCATTTCGCTGTCCCCTGGTTCTGGTTGTTGGTTCCCAGCCTGGTTGGGAGGGACAGGCCCGTGCCTATGGGGCACTGGCTCACCAGAGCAGGATTCCTCTTTTAGGTGTGGCCAGCCATGGGGAGCCCCATGCTCCCCACTTCGATCCTGCCACCGATCTGGGCTTGCCCTGGTTGGGCAGCCTGCCCATGGGAAGATCCACAGACCAATTGGATCCGGAAGGGCTCTGGGAACTGCGGGATCGGCTCTGGTTCCGTTGGCAGCACCTTTGCCGCACGGAGCAGGTGATACCCACACCCCACTTGCTCTCCCCCTAGGAATAGGAGCTGACCTGCTCTCCCCACAGGAAGCGCCCCCTAGGAAGTGCCCCAGAGGTGTTCAGGGGTTTCCTTAACAACTTTAGCTGGGAGTCCCTGTGGCTCCCTTAGACTTGCTGCACCTTCAGAGTTGTCTCCGTGACTCCTTCTCTCTCAGCTTTTCTGAGCAGCCTGGTTTGGGGTGGCGTCATTGTTGTGATCCCCATCACGGCTGCGTTGCTGCTGGTCAGCCAAGCGGATAAGGTCACTCGCAATTGATGGCTTTTCCCTTCTGGCCACTGCCAGCTGTGGAGCAGCACCGTTTAACCTTGGTAAGGACCACCCACTCCGGCTGAGGTTTTATGGTCAACACTGCCCTCAACTGGGTCAGCATCGTCGGCATTGTGCTGATGGTGGGGGGTGGCTTGTTATTTTCTTTACGCACCTACAAGCCTGCCCTGTCACGGGATACGGATGTCTTCTTCGCAGCTGTGGGTTTGCTCTGTGGGGGGATTCTCTTCTTTCAAGGATGGCGCCTGGATCCCATCTTGCAATTTAGCCAGTTCCTCCTGGCCACCACCACGGTGTTTTTTGTCTACGAGAGTGTGCGTCTACGGGGGGTTACAGCGGAGCAGGCGCGGCGCAGTGAGTTTCTAGATGAATCCAGGGCAGATGAGCCGGGAAGGCGCAATCCTCCCATTGGATCGGGTCTAGATGAGTGGGAAAACATGGAACTGCGCCCCTCTGTGCGGCGCCGGGCCCTAGCCGCTGCAGAGTGGGAGGAGGATTTACCTCGCCGTCCCAGCCGCCGTCCTTCTGAGGAATTTGAACCAGAGGAGTTGCAGCAGCCTTCTCCTGGGAGGCCAAGGCAGGCTTGGAATAGGGACACCTCCCCACCAGAGGAACGGCCCTACACCCCTCCCCGCCGTCGTGCCCGCCTGGGTCCTTCC